>NZ_JBFRCY010000675.1:0-2527 GCF_052113305.1 Terriglobus sp. YAF25 | reverse complement strand
CGTGGACTGAAGCTTGGGATCTACTCGTCGCCAGGATCCAGGACTTGTGCGAAGTTCGAGGGAAGCTATGGACACGAAGAGCAGGACGCTCGTACCTATGCTGCCTGGGGTATCGACTATCTGAAGTATGACCTGTGCAGCTTCGGTGGAATGTTGAGCGAGGCCGGCAATGGCGATCAATCGGCGCCTGCGGCATTTGCTCTGCAGCAGGAGGCCTATCGCAAGATGCATGACGCTCTGGCTGCTACGGGACGGCCGATTGTCTTCAGCCTTTGCCAGTACGGTATGAGCAGCGTGTGGGAGTGGGGACCTCAGGTCGGAGGAAACCTCTGGCGCACGACTGGCGACATCAGTGACAAGTATGACCGGATGGCGCTCATCGGCTTTCAACAGGCGGGGCTGGCGCGTTACGCGAAGCCTGGCCAGTGGAACGATCCGGACATGCTGGAGATCGGTAACGGTGGCATGAATCTGGACGAGTACAAGACTCATATGAGTCTTTGGGCAATCCTGGCAGCGCCTCTGCTTGCCGGTAACGACCTCAGCAGGATGAGGCCGGAGCATCTGGCGATCCTGGTGAACAAAGACGCGATTGCGATCGATCAGGACTCTCTGGGCAAGCAGGGCGACCGCGTCTCTGCGATTGGACCCTATGAAGTTTGGAGCAAGCCGCTCGCACACGGTGGCATGGCGATAGCGCTCTTCAACCGCGGAGAGCTGGCGCATCCGGTCACTGCGAACCTGAAGGGGCTAGGCATTTCCCGAAAGGCAGACCTGCGAGATGTGTGGGCCGGCAAAGAGGTAGCCTATGCGGACACGTTTACTGCCACCGTTCCCAAACACGGTGTCGTGCTTCTATTGATCCGTCCTTAATGTAACAGTACGAAAAGTGCTATCAAGCCGCACGGGAAACGGCCCATGCGGCTTGCTTTTGTTGCTGGTCTCCTGATTCCTCTTGACCAAAGAGGGAGGAAGTTTGAGAGCATGGACTGGTCACAAGGAGCCGAACGCAATGGAACGTATCGATAGTCTTAGTCGCAGGAATCTGTTGAAACGTGGGGCGCTCGCACTCGCATCGGCGAGATTATCCCGCTTTGCGAAGGCACAGAATGCGCCGGCATCGGGACCGTATGGGCCGACCTGGGATTCCCTCAAACAGTGGCGAATGCCGGAATGGTTTCGCGATGCCAAGTTTGGCATCTGGGCGCACTGGAGCGCGCAGTGTGTGCCGGAGCAAGGTGACTGGTACGCACGCCGCATGTATCTGCAGGGAGACGCTTGCTACGACTACCACGTGAAGACATATGGGCATCCATCGAAGGTTGGCTTCAAAGAGATTGATCATCTGTGGAAGGCTGAGCGCTGGCAACCAGAACAGCTGATGGAGCTCTATGTGAAGGCCGGAGCGAAGTACTTCATGTCGCTCGCCTGTCATCATGACAATCTGGATTGCTTCGATTCCACACATCATCCGTGGAACACCACGCGGGTTGGTCCGGGAAAGGATATCGTCGGCACCTGGGAGAAGATCGCTCGCGCGCATGGAATGCGCTTCGGCGTCTCCAATCACGCTTCGCATGCCTGGCACTGGCTGCAAGCGGCCTATGGATATGATCCCGAGGGGCCGATGGCGGGAGTCCGCTATGACGCCTATCAGCTCAGCGCTAAGGACGGAAAGGGAACCTGGTGGGATGGACTGGATCCGCAGGAGCTCTACACCGGCCGGAATATCGTCATGCCCGATGGATTCAAAACCGTTGCCGAGGCCAACGCCTGGCACGAGAAGCATGACCGTGTCTGGGACGAGGCTCCACCTCCGGCGAACCCGGAGTTCGTCCGCACCTGGTATCTCCGTTGCAAAGATCTGATCGACAAGTACAAACCCGATCTTCTCTACTTCGATGACCGCGAATTGCCGCTCGGTCAGGCTGGTCTGGACATCACCGCGTACTATTACAACGCCAGCCTGTCGTGGCATGGAGGCCAGCAGCAGGCCGTTGTCGCGGCAAAGGAATATAGCCCCGAACATACGGGAGCGACGATGCTGGACATCGAACGCGGCCGTGCCCAGGGCATTCTGGAAGCTCCGTGGCAGACGGATACCTGTATCGGTGACTGGCACTATAAACGCTCGCTCTTTGAAAAACACCAGTACAAGACTCCGGAGTGGGTGGCGAAGTCGCTGGTGGACATCGTCAGCAAGAACGGCAACCTGATGTTGAATATTCCCGTTCGCGGTGACGGCAGTATCGATGAAGATGAGCACAAATTCCTTGCGGAGCTCGGACGCTGGATGTCAGTACACGGAGAGGCCATCTACGGCACGCGTCCCTTCAAAATCTATGGCGAAGGCGCACCGGATGTGAGCGGATCGCACAATTTCAACGAGACCAAGGCCCGAGCCTTTGACGCCAGCGATATCCGTTTCACTACCAAAGGCGATGTGTTATATGCATTCGTCCTGGGGTGGCCGGCAGATGGGAGGGTAAGCATCAAGTCGCTCGCCGTAAACAATGCGATGTATCCC
>NZ_JBFRCY010000674.1:0-2529 GCF_052113305.1 Terriglobus sp. YAF25 | reverse complement strand
TCTGGAAATTTCATACAACCGAAATTCCCAGATTCCCACCGCCTCCACCACTACCTGAAATCAAAAAAACTCAGATACATAAACCTACCGAGCAAAAAGTGTTACCCATCTGCCCGGTCTAAACTGTTACCTATCTCCCAGGCTGCACAACAAAACGTAGCGCCTTCGGCGCTTTGTTTAATTGCTTGCCTATCTATCCGCAAGGAGTCACCTGGATCGCGACGGCGTAAGCCGGTCCGCACCGGCAGGTGCGGATGTCTTGCTTAAGGACACGGCTTCAGCCGTGTCGTAGTGGAGGCGAAAGGTAGGCGGCTTCAGCCGCTGAGGTACCGTGGGTACCACCTTTGCCAATTTCTTCGCTTCACGATGAAATGACAACGCCGCCCTTACGAAGCCATCAGCTCCGTACGCATCTTGCTGTCGAGATGCCGCATCATCTCCGGCACCTCTTCCGCCGGAACCGGCTTCGAGAAGAGATAGCCCTGCCCGTATCCGCACTCGATGCGGATAAGCTGCGTCAATTGCTCCATGTTCTCGATACCCTCGGCCAGGACACGCATTCCCAACGCCTTGCCCAGAGCCACGATCGACCGTGGAAGACTCAGACTCTCTTCCGTCTGATCGATGCGCTGCACGAACGAGCGGTCCACCTTCAACGCATCGAAGGGGAAGCGATGGAGATAGCTCAGCGAGGAGTAGCCGGTGCCGAAGTCGTCCATATCGATACCAATGCCCAGTTCCTTGATCTCGCGGAAGAACTCACCGGTGGTGGTATCGCTGTTGATCAGAAGGCTCTCCGTCACCTCCAGCCGCAGGTTCTGCGGCGGAAGTCCGCTGTCCTGCAACTGATCGCGAATGAATCCCACCAGGCCCTTATCGCCGATCTGACGGCCGGAGATATTGACGGCGACGTTCATCTCATCGGTCAGAATTCCGTCCTTGCGCCACTGCTCTGCCTGCCTTATCGCCTGCCGCAGCGTGACCATGCCAAGCTCGCGGATCAGCCCCGTCTCTTCGGCCACGGGAATAAACTCTGCCGGCGAGATCATCTCTCCATCCGGATGCTTCCAGCGCACCAGCGCCTCAAAGCCGATAACCTGTCCGCTGCGTAGCGCTACCTTCGGCTGGTAGTAGAGAACAATCTCATCGCGCTCCAGCGCCCGCCGCAGATCAAGCTCCAGTTGCACCCGCTTTGCCGCATCCTCGCGCATGTGCGGAGCAAAGGCCACGTGGGCCGAGCGGCCGGAGTTCTTGGCGTGATACATGGCAAGATCAGCGTTCTCAAGCATGCTCTGCGCATCCCGTACCAATGCATCCGCGGTGGCAATTCCGATACTGGCCGAAAGGAAGAGCGTCTGCTCCCGGCTCACAATCGGAGCCTGCAGCACCTCCTGCAATCGCTGGACGTAGGTAGCAATATCCCCCTCGCCGGGAGCATGCGCCAGCAGAATGGCGAACTCATCACTGCTGAGACGGGCGGCACAGCTATGCGGCCGATCGGCGAGACTCTTGCGGATACGCGCTGCAATCTCGAGCAGAACGATATCGCCCTCCGCATGGCCCAGGCTGTCATTGATGCGCTTAAAGTGATCGATGTCGACATAGATCACGGCATACGTCTCGTCCTCGCTGGAAGACTTGTCGATGCGGCTCTGGATACGGTCAATGAACGATGCCCGGTTATGAAGATGGGTCAGCGGATCCGTGGCGCGAATGCGATTACGGTCGCTCAGTGCGCCGACCATGCGTTGTGGCTCGCCGGATGCGCCGGTCAGCAGCAGACCGCTGCATTCGACCCACCGCCACTCTCCATCACCATGCAGATAACGGAACTCGCAGCTGAAGTTCTGCTGGCCGTGTAACGCATGGGCAATCTCTTCATGGATCCGTTTACGGTCGCCCCGATGGATATGCCGGTAGCACCCGCGCAGGCTGGTGATGTGCTCCTGCCCTCCATAACCAAGCAGCGTGCTGCAGCGGGCGGAAAGATAGATCTCGCCGGAGCGAAGGTCCCAGTCCCAGATGCCATCAGAGGTCGCGCTGGTGGCCAGACGATAACGCTCGCTGGCAAGATCGATCTGCTGCTTGGCATACTCAAGCTGCAATGCGGTGGTGCGCTGGTCGATCAGGTAAGAGGCTGCATTGGCGAGATGGCGCAACAGCTCTGTCTCCCGCTCATTCAGAGTGCGCGGCTCACTGTCGATGATGCAGAAGCTGCCGAGACGTATGCCATTGGGCGTAACGATCGGAGAGCTGGCATAGAAGCGGATATACGGCTCTTCCACGACGAAGGGATTGGTCGCAAAGCGAGGATCGAGACGCGCATCGGGAATGATGGTTTCGCCTTCCGTCAGCAGAGAATGCGCGCAGAACGAGAGATCGCGCGGCGTCTCGCGGATGGGCGTTCCCTGGACTGATTTGAAGAACTGGCGGTCCTTATCGACCATCGAGATCAATGCGATAGGAACAGAGAAGATCTTGACCGCCATCGCTGTGAGCTGGTCGAACGCCGGCTCCGAAGGCGTGTCC
>NZ_JBFRCY010000673.1:0-2530 GCF_052113305.1 Terriglobus sp. YAF25 | reverse complement strand
CAATAGGAGGTCTGATCACGGCTATGGCAGGATCGATGCTGATCGAGTGGTACGCGGGCCTGTTGCGATAAACCCGCACGCTTGGACGAACTCGGACGTAGGCGGTCTTAATTCAATTGTGTTGCATGTGCGTTACGGTATCGGCCCGTTTCCTTGACACTGGCTTCAAACGGAACTTAACCTTGAGGGGACAGCCGACAGACGAACGATGCAAATTCCTTATATTTGGAACTATCTCCCGCTGGCCCTTCAAATCCTTGCAGCCCTTGCACTTGCGGGCGGCATGGTGACGGCCAGCTACATCCTTGGAAAGCATCGCCGTACCAAGGTCAAGCTCTCAACCTATGAGTGCGGCATGGAACCCGTCGGCGATGCGCGTGGCCGGTTTACCGTTCGCTTCTACATGGTGGCCATGCTGTTCATCCTGTTCGATGTGGAAGCGGTCTTCATGTTGCCCTGGGCCGTGATCTACAAACACCTTCCAGCGCTGACGGGTTCCCGATTCTTCGGTTTCAACGAAATGCTGGTCTATATCGGCTTCGTCGCCGTGGGTCTGTTCTACGTCTGGAAGAAGGGCATCCTCGACTGGGCTGCTGATAAGGGAGACCTCTAGTGCCAGCAACAATTCTGGAAAAGGCAGACGTCCTGGAGCAGATGGCGGCCAACCCGGCCGTCGCCGCGCTCTCTTCCCTGCTGGTCGATGCCCGGTTCGCACTGGACGAGCTGACGATCACGGTTCCGAAGGAGCAGATCGTTGCCGCCGTCAAAGCGGTTCAGGCAGCGGGTTACAACTTTATGGAAGACGTGACCTGCGTGGACTGGTACCCCAGCGAGCCTCGTTTCAACGTCACGTATCACATCCTTTCGCACTCGCTGAAAGAGCGCGTCCGCCTGATTGCACCGGTTGGATCTGAAGATCTGTCGATCGATTCCATCACCGACGTCTGGCCCGCTGCGAACTTTTACGAGCGCGAGGTCTTTGATCTCTTCGGCGTACACTTTGGCGGACACCCGAACCTGCGCCGCATCATGATGCCGGATGACTGGAAGGGTCACCCGCTGCGTAAGGACTACCCGGTGGAGGGTTACCGCTAATGCCGACCTCAGTTGAAGACCTCATCAATCCGGGCGTTGACGACGTAATCGCCGACTCCAAGCTGCACGGCAACATCGATCCCGCACAGGACCAGACGATGGTTCTGAACATGGGTCCGCAGCACCCCTCCACGCACGGCGTGCTGCGCGTAGTGCTGGAAATCGACGGCGAGAGTGTCATCGCGCTGGCGCCCGATATCGGCTATCTGCACACCGGCATCGAGAAGACCTGCGAGGCGAAGTTCTATCAGCAGGTGGTGCCGCTGACAGACCGCATCGACTACCTCTGCCCGATGACCAACAATCTGACCTACTGCCTGGCGGTTGAGAAGCTGCTGCAGTTGGAGATTCCGGAGCGGGCACAGTATCTGCGTGTGCTGCTGAACGAGCTGACGCGCCTGAACAGCCACCTGGTCTGGCTGGGAACGCACGCCATGGATATCGGCGCGCTGACAGTCTTCCTGTATTGCTTCCGCGAGCGCGAGGAGATTCTGCGTATCTTCGAGATGGTGGCCGGTCAGCGCATGATGACCAGCTACTTCCGCATTGGCGGCCTCAGCATGGAACCGCCGATCGACTTCTACGATCGCGTGCGGAACTTCCTGAAGATCATGCCGGAGAAGATCGCCCAGTACGAGAATCTGCTCACCGGCAATCCCATCTGGATGGGACGCCTGAAGAACGTAGGCCATCTCTCGGCTGCCGATGCCATCGCTCTGGGGGTGACCGGACCGCCGTTGCGCGCCTCGGGTGTGGACTGGGATCTGCGTCGCGATATGCCCTACTCGGGCTACGAGAAGTTCAAGTTCGACGTTCCTGTATCGCAGGTCGGCGACGTGTGGGCTCGTTATGAAGTCCGCATGAAGGAGATGTACGAGTCGGTAAAGATCGCCACCCAGGCCCTTGAGGGCTTGCCGGAGGGCCGTATCACCGCCGTCGCTCCGAAGATCATTCTTCCGGATCGCGAGCAGATGAAGACCCAGATGGAGAGCCTGATCCATCACTTCAAGATCGTAACGGAAGGTTTTGCGGTACCCGCTGGTCAGGTCTACCAGGGTGTTGAGTCGCCGCGTGGTGAGATGGGCTACTACGTAGTGTCGGACGGAACGGCGAAGCCCTTCCGTGTGCACATGCGYAACCCTTCCTTCGCTACGCTGCAGGCGTTAGAGACGATGTGTAAGGGAAGACTTCTGGCCGATGTTGTCGCTGTGATTGGATCGATCGACATCGTGCTTGGAGAGATTGATCGATGAAACGTCGCCGCCGGCCGAATGTCCTTCCGTTAAGGATGTGGATCATGAGCTTCATGGCTTACGGCGGCAAAGTCATTCCACCGCGCTCGATTGTGAAACTCGTTGCTCCGTGGGAAGACTGGGATTGGGCAGTAGATGGCAGGATTTTTCGGATCGGATATTACAGGCGTATGGATGGAAAG
>NZ_JBFRCY010000672.1:0-3721 GCF_052113305.1 Terriglobus sp. YAF25 | reverse complement strand
GGGCACTACAGAGCAGCGACTCCGGCGCTGGTGACGACGCCTATTATCTGCGATCGATTGGCCGGGCGCTTGATGTTCTAAATTGCTTTGACGGTCAGACCCCTCTCTCACTAAAGGAAATCAGCGGCCGGACAAAGCAGCCTGAATCCAGCCTTTTCCGCGTTCTAAGAACACTCGAAAGTCGCGAGTACCTCGTGCAGGATCGTGATGGGACATACCAGTTAGCGCCACGCTTAGTCTTTGGATGGTTAGTTCGTGCCGCTGATCACGTAAAGGAGGTTGCACGCCCTGAACTGGAGTGGCTGGCAAATCACTTCAATGAAACCGCAAGCCTCGCCTTTTTGTTCGACGATCGGATCCATGTACTCGATTGCCGGGAGACCTTTCACGAAATCCGCATGACAAACAAGAAAGGCCGCTTTCTGCCACCCCATTGTTCGGCGATGGGAAAGGTCATCACCGCCTTCCAGGAGAGGCCGGCTGCGGACCAGATGCTTGAGGTGTATGGACTGAACCCACGCACAGAGCACACCATTGTGGACAGAAAACGTCTCTATGCTGAATTTGAAGAGATACGAAAGACAGGGATTGGGTGCGATCGTGAAGAATCGATTCGCGGCGGTATCTGCTTTGCGGCCGCAATCCAGCCCAAGGATAAACCTGTCGTGGCGGCTATCAGTATTTCAACACCGTCTATAAGAATGGATAAGGCTCGGGAAACCGAGCTTCAGGCGGCGGTTTTGGAAGCGGCGAAGAAAATCGCCTCAAAGCTATAGGTCCTAGAACGCTAAAAATTGAGGGGTGCTACCAGCCCAAGGTAGCACCCCTCAATTTCACGTCCTCCGAAGCGCCAGGACCTAGTTTTGAAAGAGCGTATCGACGGTCGGAATCTTTTTAGCGATCTCAGAACGTATCGCATCCGCTTCGCGAGCCGCCTCTTCTTCATTCGCCGCGTCCGTCCAGGGAATCTCCATCACAAGGATGCCGATCTTATTTCCCTTTGCATCGAACATGGGCATTTTCATGTTGAAGAATTGGCCGTCGGTGTTGCGCGGGCCGTAGATCTTTCCTTCCTTCACAGCTTCGAAATCGCCTTGCGAAGTGTGAACCCCGATGCGGGTTTCGTTGGCGTTCGCGATGATCACCATTGCCTTTTGTCCTGGCGGCACAGCGTGACTCCTGTCGCCACGCTGCCGAGAGAGACGTAGTGATTGAGATCGGACTGAGAGAAGACATCAATGTAGCCATCGCCGGAGGCATAGATGCGGCGCGATACAAGGTCGTAAATTACATCGTCGACTCCGCCGTGAATCTCCAGCTTCTGAACCTCAGCGCCGGTGTTGCTATCCAGTACAACGATCTGATTGCTTCTGCAGCCAAGAAATAGTCTTTGCCGCTGCTCGTCGAGCGCAATCGCAACATTCCCTTTGCAACTCGTAATAGGCCATTCTGCAATCTTCGAGTGTGTATACCGGTTCACGACTACGAGCGAATTCTTCGCTGTGTCGTTCAGATAGAGCCTGGGACGGTATGCATCCAGAGCCATCGCTTCCAGGGTCTCTCCCTCGATCACGATGTCCTGCTTCTTCTGGTTACTGTCAGTATCGATAACGCTCAGATGCGATACTTTCTCTCCTACATCCTTGCCGCCATTGGCCACATACAGCATCTTTTTTGAGATGTCGTATCCGATAGCATCCGCATCCTTAAGTACCGGAACTCGCGCCACCTGTTGATAGCTCTGGCCGTCGAAGACACGGACCGAACCATCAAGACCATCGGTAACATAGAGACGGTCAATATCGCTGCGGTAAAGAATGGCGTGCGGCTTCTGTACTGCGAGTTTATGAATGGCCTCGCCGGACGAAGCGTCAAGCACCAGAACCATTCCGTCTTGTTCGGGTGTTACAAAGAGGCGATTGCGCTTGAGGTCGACTGCAAAATGATCAAAATTGCCCTCTTTTAAAGTGGGCAAGGAGAACGTACCTGCGATCCGCAGGGGCTGGTCCTTCGAGTCCTGTGCCTTCTCCGGATTCACCTGAGAGCCGGCCGAAAGTGTAAGAACAAACCCGGTCAGAGCGGCGCATGCTGCAAACGAGAATTTCATGAGTTCCCTTTTGAAAGAAGAGTGGCGTGGTCCATGACGCGTTGTATGTCATGGACCAGAGCGAATGCGAATTAGTTGTTTGTGCGGTACACGAGAATACCGGCTACATCAACGTCTGTCTTAGGATGTGCGACGAAGAAGAGACCAACCTGAGGGACGAGGATCGAGGTCTTACCGCCGTTTGTTGGAATACGCGTAACCTCTGTGTACGTGTCAGGGGTGTCCTGGTGATAGATGCTCAGTCCCTGCGTTCCGCTAACGTACAGAAGCTTGTGAACCGAATCCCAGTTCATATCATCGTTCTTCTCAATTGTTGGAAGCTGGCTCACAGCCTTACCGTCACGATCAAAAACATAGAGAATGCCAGGAGCCCTGCCGGCGGTAAAGATGCGTTCATTCTGGGAATCGACGATCAACGCCGTGTTGTGCGCCATTCCCGGAGCAGTCCAAGTCGAAATAAGCTTCTTCGCGGCCAGGTCATACACACCAACCTGCTGCTTGTCACGGATGTTGACGTAGAGCCGATTGTGGTCGGTATCGACACCGATGGACTCCACGTTATTGCCGGGGACATCCAGGTCGCCGATCAGTTTGCCCTCATCGACCGAGAAGATCGAGATCTTCGACGTCTCCATCTGCGCTGAGATACCGCCGTTCCCGATGTAATAAAGGCGATTCTTTTTGTCATAGAAGGCTGCATCCGGAGAATCACCAAACTTGGTGGCGGCACCGCTGATCAGGGGAATGTGATTGGTAATCTCAAGCGTCTCGCCCGAGACCAGCGTGAGATCGGAGGCCGCACCATCACAGACCATCAGTTCGTCCTTCTCGGGAGCAAAAGCGATGGAATGCGGAGTCTTGAATCCGGGAATACTCTGCAGATGCTTGCCGGAAGTCAAATCGAAGACTTCGACGGAGTGATGCACTTCGGCGGCCAGGAAGAGATGGTTCCGCTTCAGGTCGACGGTGAAGTGATCGAAATCGCCAACGATATCGGGAAGATAGGTCTGCGATACAAGGGTCAAAGATGCTTTGTTGGCGCCGGCAGCCGGATGAGCTGTGTGTTGCGCGAGTACGGCTGGAGTGAAGGAGGCCAGGAGTAACAGGGCGATACGAATGTTCATGTGCTCTCTTTGTTGAAGTAATGAAGGGTTAGCCGCGGGCATTGTAGAGATCCCCTCGGCCTTTTGTGAGCGACGCCGGCTAATAATTCAAGCGCAGGGCGAACTCGAAGACACGCGGGGTACCGGTACCTACGAGGCCAGAACTATTGACAGGGCTTGTAATCTTTCCAAACGTCGCAGTACCGAACGAAGAGCTTGGATTCGCATACTGTGAGCGATTCAGTAGATTGAATGCCTCCGCCCGGAAGGTCAGAGCATTGCGTTCGGTGAGACGGAAGGCTTTCTCTACCGCGGTATCGTCTTGCCAGAGTGTTGGCCCGGTCGCGATATTGCGACCGAGATTACCCCACTGGCCATTTGCCGGGGCACTGAATGCCGCTGGATTTAACCAGCCGTTAATACCGCCGTTGCCATAGATCGGCTGTCCTGGAACCCGATTTGGACGCTGGCTGGCATTATTTCCATCCGGCAATGCGCTGCTGGCACGGCT
>NZ_JBFRCY010000671.1:0-2562 GCF_052113305.1 Terriglobus sp. YAF25 | reverse complement strand
CCCGCCTGGCCTATGACAACGCAGTGATGGACTTCAGCAGCGGGGTAAAAGTGCGCACTCACGACTTTACGACATTCCTCATTGGACCAGCGTTGGAGTCAGGCGCTCCGTTACCGATGCCGGCGGGCGTCTTTGCGGCAAACGCAAAGCTTGAAAAGCTGGCAGATGGTTTCAGCAACGCTTCCGGCCTGACGGTGGACGATAAGGGGACGCTCTATTTCACCGATGCCGCGATGCAGAAGATCTATCGCTGGGACAACACCGCGAAGAAGGCCGAGGTTGTCTCAGCGGACGTGCCTGATCCTCGCGTGGTGCAATGGGTGAAGCCCGGTCTTTTGCTCGCAATGGATTACTCCAAGTCTGTCTACGCTGTGCCTCTTGGCGACGGTAAAGCTCAGAAGATTGCGGAAGGAACGATCGAACTCACAAGTGGTGAGCTTGCGATTGCGACCGGTTTCCACAATGACATCGGCTCGTTGCAGAGGCAGATCAACCACAGCGGCTACATCTTTGCTCCGCGCAGCAACATGGCCGCCACAGGTTTTACGGTCGATGAACATCGTGGATACTTCACCGCGCCGCAGAGCGATGTGACCGTGGTTGCTGGTGGGACCTGGCTGCCCTACATGCAGGCCAGTCAGATGGAGACGCTTGCGGTCGGCGGAGAAACGGTAGTGGTCAGCGAAGACGACGACAAAACCTATCGCGTCAAACTCGACAACATGCGTACGCTGACTGCAGACGTCTTCGCACAGCGCGGAGGTACAGGCGTCGTACAGGATAGGCTGGGCAACGTCTTCATTGCCGCCGGACAGGTCTATGTCTACGACGCAACTGGCAAACAGATTGGAGTGGTGGAGATTCCTGAGCGCCCTTCCAGCCTCGCGATTGGTGGCGCAGACCGAAAGACACTCTTTATCGGAGCACGCGGAGGCTTATATAGCCTTCACCTGAAATAACGCGTACGAGACGGAGGAATCGCTATGGAGTGTGATCGCAGCAGACGCGGAGTTGACCTTAAAGTGATTTGGAGACGATGTTACGCTAGGCACGAAAATATCTCCCGATAGAACTCGGGATGCGATTGCCAGGTCTGTCCAGTGACCAGGCGGCCGTCACGAACGGCCTGCTGATCTATAAACGTACCTCCAGCTTGCTCCGCTTCGAAGCGAACGTGTTCATAGCAGGTAATGCGTTTTCCTCTCGTGAGGCCTGAGGCGGCGAGTATCTGGATGCCATGACAGATGGCAAAGATCCACTTCTGCTTCGCGTCGAATTCGTGGACAACATCGAGCAATCGCCGATCGTTGCGGAGGTACTCAGGCGCACGGCCTCCCAAAATGAGAATGGCATCGTAGTCATCCACACTAATTTGATCGAACGAGATCTCGGACTCCAAACCGTAGCCGGGACGCTCGATGTAGGTATCCCATCCTGGCTCGAAGTCGTGGATTACGAGATGGAGGCGACGAATCGACGGGGCTGCGACGGTGGTGCGCCAGTTTGCTTCACGAAACCGATGGACCGCATAAAGCGCTTCGTACGATTCGCCGGCATCTCCGGTGACAATCAAGATATGTGGCATGTCGGTGACCAATTTATCATTTTTTGGTTGGCTCAATGAATCACCAAAATGTGTAGATCAAGTTCACGGGCATGAACTTCCTCAATCATGCGTTGAAATCGTTTGACCAGAACAGCCCCAACAACCTCAATCTGAACTTCACAAGAGGCGTTCTTGCTACTCCAGGACACCGATTGGGTATACGGTGTTCCGAGTTCCGGCAGGTCTCGGCGAGCTGCACGGGAAGAAAGTCCCATTTCACCGGCGCCTCAGCCAAAGATGATTCTTTCGGTCAAAATAAAACATTGAATCGCATAGAGTACAGTAGTACTCTATGCGGGTGAGTGCAGGAAATTTTTTCATTTGAAAGGAGTGGAGATGTCGCCTTCATTGATCTTCAATTTGCATCTGGTGTTGGGTTACGTAGCCTGGTTACTCTGTACAGTCGCGTATATTCATCCAAAGCTCAAGGGGATGAATCCCGTCGATGCCCAGCGAGTCATTGCGACGCTCCACAGCTTCAGGTTTTTCGGCCTCGTGTTTATCCTGCCGGGCGTAGCAGGCCACAACTTGCCGCAAGGCTTCGCGCCTTTCGCTGCATATGGAGATTTCGCGACCGGATTGCTGGCGATCCTTGCCCTCCTTGCGATCAGGTTCCGTCTCATCTTCTGGTCGCTGGTGGTCGGCTTCAATGTAGTGGGCGCGATCGATATCCTCGTCGACTATTACCACGGGGTGAGGCTCAGTCTTCCACCGGGCGAGTTGGGATCGACCTATGCCATTGTGGTCATCTATGTGCCTTTGTTGATGATCACGCACGTCATTTCGCTTTCTCTGATGTTGCGTAGCCGGAAGACGGCTGGTGCAGTCGTTCGCAATGCAGTCGCCTCTTGAACTTGCGTCCTGAGATTCATACCTTACCAGCGGTTTGCTGCAGCCTCTCAGCGCGGAAAGTAATTTCTGAAAGGAAACCACATGTCGACTCCGATCATCTTCGC
>NZ_JBFRCY010000670.1:0-2572 GCF_052113305.1 Terriglobus sp. YAF25 | reverse complement strand
GCCTTCTCACTGCTGAAGAGCAGCGGCACTCCGACGGTATATCTGGATAATCCCCATGCAGGTCCGCACATCGGTACGGTTCGCGTGGACAAGCGCCACGGTATGTTCATTGCGGTACAGCATCTGCTGGAGCTCGGACATCGCCGGATCCTTCTGATCAAGAACTCGCAGCAGAGTCTTTCGGAGCCGCCGGAGCCGCCCATGCTCTCCCATATGGAGCGCCAGATCGGGTTCGAAGAGGCCCTACTGCGGTACAACCCGAAGGAAATGGACGTACACATCATCGACGAAGCCGGCGAACCTGCCGCCGCCGGTCTACGTGCCGTCCAGCGAGCGCTGGAGCGCTATCGGTTTACGGCTGTCGTAGCGATCAATGATCTTGTCGCCCTGGGAGCTTTCCGTGGATTGCAGGCCGCCGGTCTTTCGATTCCGGAGGATGTCTCTGTCGTTGGCTTCGACAACACCTATCTCTGCGATTTCCTGCATCCGCCGTTGACGACGGTAGCGACCCCACGCGGGGATCTGGCGCGCAGTGTCCTCTCCATGCTGAACGCCTATATCGATGGCGCCGAGCAGCCAAGCGAACCCATGCTCTCCGCCAGCATCGTTCTGCGAGAGTCGACAGCAAAGCCACCTGCAAACTAGGGTGTGCCATCCAACCCGATGACGCGCCCTAGCGTATTTTCCCTGTAGGTGAAGTGTAGGGCCTACGCATTGATGGGCGTTTTCCTCAATGAAAACGCCGCTGCACCCATACTCCGGGATACTGCGAGAGATGGAATGAGAGCTAGCGGGACCAGTATGAGCGGTTCATGGAGAGCCGCCGTTTCAAAGCTGAGCTTAGCGCGGCCTCTCGCTGGCCAAGCTTGTAGCTCAGCAGCTTCGTCGTGGTTCGGAGCAGACTGTATGGCAATAGGTAGGGCTTCACCCGGAGCAGCATCTTGATCTCAGAAAGAACGAATTTCTTACCTTCTCCTGTTGCCTGCCCGAAGTTTTTAAGAAGCCAGGATTCCCGGCTGTGGAAGACGCCAATGTCGAAGTATCGTTTGGCTTCTTCTCGCAAAGATAGGTCATGGGAATGGACCACTGTGGCGTCGGCGACGTAAACCTTTTTATAACCTGCAAGCAGCATGCGCGCTGCTACGTAGGCGTCTTCGCCAAAGATGATGTCCGAAGGGAAACCACCGACCTCCAATAGGGCTTCACGCCGATATGCCGCAAAACTGTTGGAGATGAAGAATGCCTTCATCCCGATGGTTTCGCGCGAATGCAGGGTTACGATCGACGTACTTTCGGGATAGTTGAAATACCGGGCATGCTTCTCAATCGGACCCGCTGCAGCGCGGGGTAACTGGCGGCCATAGGCACATCCCACAAGGGGGTCATTAAACGCCTCAACCAGCTTATTGATCGAATCCGGTGCTGTGAGAACAGCATCCTGCGTCATAAAAAGCAGAATCGGAAATTCGATCTTGCTGGCGGCCATCTGTCGAGTGTGGCCATGATCGAATTCACATCTCTGAATCGGGATGACCGTAAATCCCGCATTTCGAGCGAGTGATGCTGTGTTATCCGTGGAAGCTGAGTCAACAACAAAGATCTGAGAGGGATCGATGAACTGCGATCTTAAACCTCGTATCAAGTCTGGCCAGTCGGTCGCGGCATCCAGTGTGGGGATAATGACCGCAACGTCCTTGATCGTTGTATGCGTAGGGCCGGATTGAATCGATTCTCTGGTTACGGTGAGCGGAACAGGCATAACAGCAAACTCATCCCTGAGAGTAGCATGGTAGTTCAAACATCGGTTATTCTAAAAAGTCGCTTGGGGGGGGTGTTGTTCCCAGAATAACACCTTACCGCGAATCTCCAGGGTACCAGCGAATCCCCCGATCATTCCAACGTTCGACTGCTGGCCCGGTAGGTAAACAGGCGCTTTCCAAAGCTACGCTGCACCTGGAACCGAAGCTCCACGATATCCCAATCCGTGCAGCCGGTCGATGGCACCATACGCCAATGATCGATGGGGGAAGTATAAGTCGTAAACGTGGTCCGGAACTGGTTTGTGCAAGTTCGCTTGTGACAGGGAAGAACAGGTGAAAGGCACAGGAAACCCGAAGCTGTTTGGCAAGACCCGTGTGGCGGAGTAACTGCCAGAGTATTGCCGCATATTTGTCACCATGCTAGAGCATTTTCCCTGTAGGTGTAGTGTTCGGCTTCCGTATCTATGTACGTTTTCCGCAATGAAAACTCCTCTGCACACACTTTATGGGCTACCCAGCAGCAGGGAAAATGCTCTAAATCAGCGGCCCGGAAGCCAGGCGCCAGATGCGGCACGGGAGAGAATTTTCCCTATGTCGCATCTGGCGCGAAAGGCCTTACCGGATGACAGAGATAATGGCTGCTACCACCGCGAACTGGCTGGCAAAGCTGGAGTCGAAGATCGTGCGGAATTTATTGATCTTGAATGATTTTTCTGGAACAACAACGGTATCTCCGGGCGCCAGTCGTAGATTGGCGAAGGCGTGGCCCTGTTCGGCCGAGACGATGGAGCCGTTTGCACGAATGACAAAGG
>NZ_JBFRCY010000669.1:0-2576 GCF_052113305.1 Terriglobus sp. YAF25 | reverse complement strand
CCTATACTCTGTCCTTTCAGGGACAGGCAACGCTGGCAAATGTATCCGGTGCACCGGTACTCACCTTCGCCAACCAGACGTATAACTCTTCCACGAACACCACCACGGTTAACGTAACCCTTCCCGGCGGCGCGACCTATTCCAATGGGGCGGCGCTTATGGAGATCAGCTTCACAAATACGCAACTGACGCCTACCAGCGGAACCAACACGGGTATTGCCTCTTTGCAGGCGATTCGGCCGGGCTTCACCCTCACTCAAGCTTCCTCTGAGGTTTTCGATCCCGCGTTTGTGAGCGCATTTGCGCCATTCGGCTACCTGCGGTTCATGGGGTGGGTGGGGACGAATACCACTCCCGGATACTATGGCGACACCGGCCATCATCTACTCCCCTGGTCTTCGCGTAGTCTGCCTACCGACTTCTATCAGGGAGTCGGTGTGAACATCTCCACGAATACGAACGTGAAGCCGGGCGCCTGGGGCGTTTCGTGGGAGTATGTGATCCTTCTGGCCAATGCCACCAACAAGGATATCTGGATTAATATCCCGGTCAGTGCAACGGGCGGCACCGATTCTCTCGATCCCACCTATGTCGCATCGCCCGAAACCTCCAGTTATATTTACAACCTTGCCTACCTGCTCAAGAACGGTAATGCTTTTACCGGTAATGTAGGTCTCAACCCCGGTCTGCACGTCTATATCGAGCACAGCAACGAGGTGTGGAATCCAAGCTTCCTGCAGTACACCTGGAACTTGCTGGCAGCCGAAGATGAAGTGGGTAAGGGCGGTTCTGTCCTTAATAATGATGGCGATACCAGCCAGCTTCACTGGGCATACCGGCGTCACCTCAAACGGCTTTACGAGATCGGACAGATCTTCCAATCGGTCTTCGGTACAGGTTCGTTGAACACGACCATACGTCCCGTCTATGCGTGGTGGCAACTGGATGAGGGATCGAACTCGAATGCGGCTAAAGCCCTTGCCTGGTTCAACACGACATATGGGCCGCCATCGAACTATTTCTACGCGATGGCGCAGGGCGACTATTTCAATGCAACAAACTACGCCAACGACACCACGATTCCTCAAGTACTGGCGGATATGACCTCCTCCAGCAACGCAAGCGCTCAATATGTGACGGCGGCCAAGACCACCGCTTCACAATATGGCTTGCAACTATTTGCGTATGAGGGCGGTCCGGCGAACAACAACAGTGGGTCCAACTCAACGACAAATCTCGGAGTGCAGATCCTGGCTAACCGCGACACCGGCATGGATACGCTGGTGCAGGGTCATATTCGCAACAACTGGTTCGGCAATGGCGGAAACATGTTTGGCTACTTCGGACTTTCATCTGCGTACAGTCGTTACGGTGACTGGGGAGCCACTGACGACTACAGAAACCTGAGTACAGCAAAGTACAACGCGCTGGTGAATCTGACCGGATATGAGCCCAATGGCGTTCCATTTGAGCCGGGGAATCTGGTCGCTGCCGCCAGCGATGGACTGGTGGGGCTGAGCTGGGAGCCGGTACCGGGTGCGTCCAGTTATATCGTGTCGCGTGGTACGGCGTCGGGTGGCGAGACAACCTTGAGCACCGTCTCCTCAAACACGTATTCCGACTTCGGAGTGAACAACGGAACGACTTATTACTACAAAGTCCGGGCGATGAACGCTTCCGGCGTCAGCGGACCTTCAAATGAGGTGAGCGCAACTCCCATCGCTTCGCCGCCTTCGGCATCCACATTGACGGCAACCGCAGGCAACTCTCAAGTCGCTCTTACCTGGACGACCGCGCAACGAGCGGCTTCCTACAACATCTACGAGGGCACTACATCCGGTGGTGAGAGTGCAACACCGATCGCTACAGGCATAACCGGAACCGCCTACTCCGTAACCGGACTCACCAACGGAACGGCGTACTACTTCGAAGTGGTAGGTGTAAACGCGCAGGGAACCGGTACGATTTCCAATGAAGCTGCGGCCACACCTGCGGGATCTCCGCCAGCTCCTACGGGCTTGACCGCTGTTGCCAGCAATGGGCAGGCAGTGCTCACGTGGACCGCGTCAACAGGGGCCACTTCTTATAAGGTTTACGAGGGCACTACCGCCGGCGGCGAGAGTGCGACTCCCATTGCCACTGGAATCACTGCTGCTACCTACACGGTGACCGGGCTGACCGACAGCGCTCAGTACTTCTTTACCGTGGCAGCGGTCAATGCGGCTGGAACCAGCGGCTATTCGAATGAAGCTGCCGCCACACCTTCTCTGGGTACGCTGCTGGCCTACGAACCTTTTGGAGAAGCGAATGGAGCGCTGAACGGAGCCAGCGGCGGCGGGGATAGTGGTTGGGCGAGAGGCTGGGCAGAACAGAATGGCTCGACTGTTGTACCTGGCTATAACGTAGCGTCGACAACTCCGCTGACCTATCTGAACCTGCAGACAAGTGGGAACTATAGCGTCGGTGGATATGCCTACGAGCGTGCAGGAAGAGCTTTGGATGTGACCACCTCTGGCCCGCTTGCTTCTTACCTCTCCAGCGGCCTCATCGGGGCTTCTGGAAAGACCCTCTGGATC
>NZ_JBFRCY010000668.1:0-2577 GCF_052113305.1 Terriglobus sp. YAF25 | reverse complement strand
GCCGTGGACTCCGGCGACCCATTGTGCGATGGCGAGGCCGAGGCCGCTGCTGCCTTCCTCTTGAGTTCTGGAGGGATCGACGCGGTAGAAGCGGTCGAAGATGCGTGGCAGAGCTTCGGGGGCGATGCCGATGCCGTTGTCCTGAACCTTGAGGTAGAGGTGCTGCGGGTCTGAGACGAGTGAGACCGTGATGGCTCCGTGCTCCGGCGTGTATTTGATGGCGTTATCGAGCAGGATGCCGACCATGCGCCGCAGCAGCGACGGATCGCCCAAGGTCCAGGCGTCGGGAGCGATGGTGGTCTGCAGTGTCTGATGTTTGAGGTCGGCCTTGGCGCGAAGATTATCCGTGACCTCGCAGACGAGCTCGGACAGCGGGACGAGCTGCATATCGATGTGCTGCTGCACCATGTCGGCGCGGGTAACGGCGAGCAGGTCCTGCAGCAGGCGGGATGTGGCTTCGCACTCGGTGGTGATGGTGCGAAGCGCGGCGCGGTACTCTTCCGCCGTGCGTTTGCGATGCAGCGCGAGCGAAGCCGTGGTGAGCATGACGGTGATGGTCGTGCCCAGGTCGTGCGAGATATCTTCGGTGAACTGCGTCAGCCGGCTGACGGCGATATGGAGGCGTTCGAGCAGCTCGTTCCAGGTTTCGGCGAGTACCTGCAGCTCATCGGAGGTGTTGGGTACGGGAAGCCTGCGTTGCAGATCATGAATGCCGATGCTGCGGGCTTCGGCGGTCATCCGGCGAACGGGCCGAAGGGCGCGATCGCTGAGAACGAAGCCGCCGACGGCTGAGGCAATCAGCAGCAGCGGGCAGAAGAGCAGATAGGAGTTGCGAACGTTCTCCATCATCTCAGCATGTTCATCGATCTTGCCGGAGAGGGAGAGCCGCAGCTTGCGGCCATCCATGGTGACAACGTGGTTGAGCGTGCGTATGGAATGGCCGTACTGTCGAACCAGGCTGGAGCATCGTTCGATGCAGGGTCGATTGGGCCACGGCACTTTAAGCGCGGACGAGCCGGGTGAGGAATAGATGGGGGTGCCGTCGAGCTCGTAGACCTGGATGATGTCGGTTGCGGCGATGGCGATGCTTAGACGGTCGAGCTTTTCGGTCAGCGAGAGGGTCTTATCCTTCTCCGGCCAGGTCTCGATAAAACGAACGAAGCGTTCTTTCCGCGCCTGCATGGTGGCTTGCCTTGATGTTTCGAGGGCATAGTTCATGTAGACGTACGAGAAGCAGCCGAGGCAGACCATGGAGATCAGCGCGAAGACGGTGTAGAGGACCGCCAGCTTGAGGCGCAACGACCTCAGCGTGAGCTTCATCGCGACGAGGCCAGCATGTAGCCGAGCGAGCGAGCCGTACGGATCATGCTCTCCTCTCCCTTGATGTCGATCTTCGAGCGCAGGCTGTGGATGTAGAAGTCGACGTTGCCGTCGCTGACATCGGCATCGAACGACCAGCCAGCTTCGCGAAGCTGATTGCGGGTGACGACCTTGTTGGCGCGCCGCATGAGCAGTTCGAGCAGAGCGTACTCCTTGCGCGTGAGCGTGATCTCGTTGTCATCGCGGCGAACGGTGTGGCTGTCGCTGTCGAGATGAAGATTGCCGACGGAGATGACGTTGGATTSCAGCTCGGGTCGGCGTCTACCCATGGCGCGGACACGGGCAAGGAAGACCGGGATCTGGAAGGGCTTGGTGAGGTAGTCGTCGGCACCGAGGTTGAGGCCATGCACGATGTCGGGCATGGAATCTTTTGCCGTCAGCATCAGGATGGGGACGACACACTTGGAGGACCGCGCTTCCTTGAGTACAGAGAAGCCATCCAGGCCCGGAAGCATGACGTCGAGCACGGCGACATGAAAGGGCGCGCAAAGCAACAGGTCGCGGCCTTCATCCCCGCGTTCCGCAACGGTAACCTGATGGCCGTCTTCCACCAGGCTTTGCCGAAGCACACCGCTCAGACGCCGATTGTCTTCAACTACCAGAACATTCATCGCTGTTTCTTGATTACACCCTCCGCCTGTGTTTAGGGGGCGTGGATGTGTGAATTCCCTGTAACAGAGCGGGGTTTCTAAGGCTGATCTAAGAAGAAGCCGCTTGAATCAGGCTCATCGGCGAACAGAAGAAGAGTTTTGCATAGAGCGGAACGACGCGCTCTGTCTGCCAGCCGACAGGACTGTCCCTTTTTCATCCCTATTCAGGAGAGCAGAATGCAAACGTTTGTTCGTAAGGCCGTCATCGCTATCGCTTTGGGCGCGGGAGTCTCGTCCGTGTCTGTTTTTGCCCAGTCGCAGGATCCCAGCACCTACATGCATGTGCATGCGCCATTTGCGCAGTCGCTGGTGATGAAGGTGAAGGCGGCGCACGATGCCGACCTAATAAAGCTCGGCCTGCATGCCACGCCGCCGGGAGAGACCGACAACGTCATCATCGCCAATATCACTGCGTCGAAGATCGGCAAGAAGTCGTCGGCTGCTGACATGGAGAAGCTTGCAAAGCAGCAACCGATTGCTGTGCGCCTGGACAAGGACAAGACCTTCGATCTTCTGATTCCGATCACCGATGCCAAGGGACGCGACC
>NZ_JBFRCY010000667.1:0-2597 GCF_052113305.1 Terriglobus sp. YAF25 | reverse complement strand
ATCCGCTACTATTGGTCGGCACGGGAGGTTCAGACGAGCATCGAAACACTGCTTAGAAACTTCGAGGCTCTCTCGGTGCCCAAGACCTTGCTGAGCCAGTATCTACCTGGAGGTTACGAGGCTGTACGTGGGCGTAAGGAGATATCTGCTCGTCATCTCGTGATCGAGCACATTCGCACGGAGATCAGGAAGTATAGCGCGGCGTGCAAACCTGACAGTGGCCGCGCCGCCTAGGGAATCCGCTGCTCCTACGCGAGCAGCAGATTGCATCCGTGCGAACGGATCTTTTCTTGAATGGCGACGGGCATGTTGGTGTCACTGATCACGGTGTGGATCTCCGAGAACGTTGCGATACGCGACATGCTGCGCTTGTCGAACTTGCTTGAATCGGCCACAAGAATGGTCTCGCGCGCAATTCGAAGCATCGCCCTGTTCACCATCGCCTCTTCGAGATCCGCGCCGCTCGCGCCAAAGTCTGGGTCACAGCCGGCGCCTCCCATGAAGAGCTTGTCCGCAGAGAGTTGGCTCAGCATATCTTCTGCGGACCGGCCGACGATCGAGGCCGAGTCGCTTCGCAGCGTGCCGCCGAGGATCGTCGTGTGAACCCCACGCGCTCCCAACAGCTCATTGGCGATATTGACACCATTTGTAATGACCTGCAGCCTCGGACGATTCTTGATCTGCTTGGCGATCTCGCCGGTCGTCGTTCCCGAGTCCAGAATCACAATTTCGCCATCCTGGATCAGGCTCGCGGCAAGAATACCGATGCGGCGTTTTTCTTCGATATGCGACTGAATACGATCCTGAAACGGAGACTCATACAGTCTCGAATCCGGCTTCAACGCGCCGCCATGCGACCGTTGCAGCAGCCCACGCTTTTGCAACTCATTCAGATCGTTGCGGATGGTCACTGAAGTGGTGCTAAACCGTTGCGCAAGGTCCTGTACTCGCACTCTTCCAGAAGTGTCGATGATCTGCATAATCAACGCGCGGCGCTCGTCAGCCATGATTCCGCCAGTTGCTTCCTTCACGCTGTCAGACAATGTGATGCCACTCCCGATACTGATTACTGATTGCTTGCAAAACGACAATACAACTACGGCTTCTATCTCTGTCATCACTTGCGATTGCTTGTGAGATTTTGTTGGCCGGCACACAGAACAAAAGCCAGTGTATCGCATCCGTGTCGCCCGTCTCGATTTCGTTGTTGCGGCTACGATTGACGCGCTTTCCGCACCTTTGCCCCGTCAGACACGAAAAAGATCTTAGCCAAAATGCAGACGCAAAAGCCCGGCCAGCGCTTTCGTTTATAGCGAATATTTCTTTCGAATAGATACCAAATGCAATGATACAGTTTTCTTAATCTTTCTTTTTCCAGATTAGAATGGCAAATCCCCAAACGAGCGTGTAGTGTTCACGATGACAGCTGGAGCAAGCAGGCGTTCTCTCAGACTCTGGACAGGGGCAATCCTTTGCACCCTCATCAGCGCGTTGAGCATGGGCCAGACCGAGGTGACAAAGGTCCCGCTGATACCTGCGCCCCGCGAACTCGATGAGAAAGCTGTGCTGCCGCTCACCGGATCTGTCACTGTTCGCTCCTCCCTCGATAACGAAGACCTCTTTGCGGCTAAGGATCTGGTCAACGAGCTACATCTGCGAGATATCCCGGTGAGTGCAAAGACCACTGGCGTAAGTATCGAGTTGTTGCGGCTCGACACTCCAAAGGCTGCTTCGCTCCTCGCTGCACACCACCTCGTCTTCACCGACACGATGCGCGACGAAGGCTATGCCCTGCTATACGACCGAAGAACGTTCTATGACATCGCTGCGACGTCCACGGGCATCTTCTATGGCGTCCAGACGATCAAGCAACTCGTCACGGGTCATGCTCAACAGGCCGTGCTTCAAACGGCTAAGATTCGCGACTGGCCAGCGATGAAATACCGCGGGCAGGATGACGATCTTTCGCGTGGCCCATTTCCGACACTCGACTATCAGAAAAAGCAGATTCGCACACTGGCGGCCTTCAAGATCAATATCTATTCGCCGTACTTCGAGAACAATCTGCAGTACGCTTCCGATCCGCTGATAGCGCCTCCCGGCGGCTCTATGAGCCGTACCGAGGTGGAAGAGCTCGTACGATTCGCGCAGCAGTATCACGTTAGCATCGTTCCGCAACAGGAGGCCTTCGGACATCTTCATCACGTCCTGATGCATGAGCGCTACAACCATCTGTCTGAAACACCGCATGGCACGGTACTTGCTCCAGAACAGCCCGGATCTCTACAACTAACAAGCAAGTGGTTCGCACAAGTCGCGCAGATGTTTCCTGGTCCGTTCCTGCATATTGGGGCCGATGAGACGGACGATTTGGGCTTGGGTCAAACCAAGGGCGCCGTCGCCAGCCGAGGCCTGGTGCCGGTCTACATCGACTTCATCACCCAGGTCCATGAGGCTTTGCGGCCTTTGCATAAGCGGCTCCTATTCTGGGGGGACGTCGCGATGAACTCACCGGAATCCGTCAAGAATCTTCCCAAGGACATGATCGCGGTTCCATGGCAGTACTCGATGCAGGAGCACGGTTTCGATAAGTGGAT
>NZ_JBFRCY010000666.1:0-2605 GCF_052113305.1 Terriglobus sp. YAF25 | reverse complement strand
GTGCTCGCGTTCCCTGTTTGGGGAATATGACAGCGCCCTGAAGATGCAGCAGGCGAAATTGGCAGTTACTGCCGCAACCAAACTGGCGGCCCTTTCTCCGGATGACGCGACCCGTTCAATGATCGAGGTCATGGCAGCCAACGGAGCATTGACGCCCAAACAGGGAGAGGAAAAGAGCCGCGCCAGCAAAGAGCAGGCCGAGGAAGCCTATCGCCTGGCGAAAGGCGCGATTCAACACGACAAGACAAACTTCGCCGCTTATGACGTCGAAGGGCGCGCCGCCATGTTGCTCGGCAACGGTGGCGAGGCGCGCGAGATCTTTGCCATGATGGAGCGCAACGCACCTGCCGGATCTGCCGCAGCGATGCGGGCACATCGGCTGGCAAGCAATCCTGACCGGGCAATCAACCCGACGATGCCGTCGTTTAGCGCGACCACACTGTCGGGCGAGAAACTTACGTCGGATGAGCTCGCGGGTAAGACTGTCCTGCTCGACTTCTGGGCGACGTGGTGCCCGGCCTGCGTGGAAGATACCGATTATCTGAAGATGCTGGCTAACCGCTACAAAGACCACGGTCTTGCGGTCGTAAGTGTGAGCGTCGACTCGAGCGAGATGAAGTGGAAGAACTACATCGAAGAGAATCGCATGCGCTGGCCGCAGGTGCTGGACAACGACAAGCACATGCGCGAGCTCTTCAATATCGGTGCATTTCCGACCTACGTCCTGGTGGACGAGAATACGAACATCTGTGAACGCATCGTAGGTTCGCGCGAGGACTTGCAGGCAAAACTGCTGAAGATTCTGCCTCCGGCATCAACACCGGCTAAATAGAAACGACAGATACGAAAAAGCCCCGCGGGGAGCGGGGCTTTCTTGTGGGTTGCAACCGTGCAGATCTGGGAAACGATCCAGGTTAGGCTTCTGCAGCGACCGGTTCGGCCTTCTCGACGATCGCCGGGCTGCCCTTGGCATCCTGGCCGCCGGGCTTGCGGATGTCGATGCCGCCTTTGAAGAAGGCGCCGTCCTCGATGCTGATGCGGGCGGCGATCACATCGCCGGTCAGCGAACCTTCGCTGCGGATCTCCACGCGATCACTGGCCTGACAATTGCCCCGCACCTTACCCAGCACGACGATTTCGCGCGCGCTGATGTTTGCGGCTACCTGACCGTTACGGCCAATCGTTACACGGTTCCCCGGCAGATTGATGGCACCTTCCACCTTGCCGTCGATGAACAAGCTCTCCGAGCCGGAGACTTCACCCTTGACGACGAGGGATTTGCCGATCGTAGCCTGCTCGCCGGTATTGGGGGCAGCAGGAGAAGAAGAAGAAGCAGGTGTCCGCGCCGCTGCCGGTTCATAGCCGGTCGCTGGCGTGGTCGGACGAATTGGTTCGGGGGTTGAGGTGGGCACGTTGCCGGGCTGGTTCGGTTTCCACATGGTGAATCCTGTTTCCTTTCGTTCGTACGCGTGTTTGACTGCGGCTCGCGTCCGCTGCCCTTATAGGGTTGATATTACTCCGTGGTTAATCCCCTAGTCGCCAAGTTTGCGGAAAAGTAGGGACGGTTTCCACAGGGGACCTATCTTGCTACCAGCGAAGATACGGAGAAAAAAGGACTTCACTCCCAGAAGGACGACCTTGTATTTTGCGGGTGAAACCCGGCACCATTAAGCCATGCTGACCCTGGATGAGTTGCTCAAGGAGGCTGAGGTCGCGCACGGGCATCTTTGTGCCGGGCAGATTCTCGGTGTGCGTATGGCAATGCTGGCCTGTGCCCGTCTGGGTATCGACGAGCCACGCGGCAAAGACCGCAAGCGACTGGTGACCTGGGTCGAGATCGACCGTTGCGCTACCGATGCGATCGGTGTCGTCACCGGCTGCCGGCTGGGCAAGCGAGCCCTCAAGCCAGTGGACTACGGCAAGATGGCCGCAACCTTTGCCGATCTCTCCCTGCCCCTCGGCGATGATCGCTACAAAGCGATTCGCGTCTGCGCCCTGGAGAGCAGCAAGCAGCGGGCAAAGGAGCTCTATCCTGACGTCGAGCCGAAGAATGCACAGCAGATGCTGGCCTATCGCGAGATGCCGGAAGCGGAATTGTTCAGCGAAGAGTGGGTCTCGGTATACCTGCCGCCAAAGGAGTTTCCCGGATACAAGGGGGAGCGCGTCGCCTGCGCACAATGCGGGGAAGGCATCAATTATGACCGCTTCGTGGTTGGCGAAGGTGAGGGCGAGATATTATGCCGCGCCTGCGCTTCTCCGAAAGAACGGTATTATCAGCCGCTCTAGTTGCTGGTTTGCTAGTTCCTGGTTGCTAGTTGCCCTACTTTGTTTTGTCATCCTGAGCGTAGCGAAGGACCTGCTTGTTTCTTGATTCTTCGCCGAAGGCGAAGAATGAACATCGCGCTACGCGCGATAGAGCGTTCGTCGCCCAAGGAAGAATGCTGGAGAAGCAGATTTCTCCGCTTCGCTACGAAATGACAAAAAGAGTGGACACCCCGCTGACAAACAAAGCAGGTCCTTCGCTTCCTGCCCCAGCGTACAAAAGTTCGCCGGGGACCCCGTTCGCTCAGGATGACAGCGTAAAAACTGCGGATCGACCTAATTC
>NZ_JBFRCY010000665.1:0-6878 GCF_052113305.1 Terriglobus sp. YAF25 | reverse complement strand
TCAGTACTGTTGTCATCGACGAGGATGACGGAGAACTCTCCTGGATACTCCTGCGCGAGAAGCGAGCTAAGGCTGTGACCGATGTTTTCAGCCTCGTCGCGAGCCGGCACAACCACCGCGACCTTCGCATCAGCGGAGAGCATCTTGCCCTCTCGCAAGACAGGACCGGAGTTCCAGAAACGGCCATGGAGTGCAAGCAAGTACAACCAGGCGGCGCAGCAGACAGCAGCAAGAAAAATGATCATCGGTTCGATTTATTGTCTCGCGAGCTGCCGCGGTGTGGCTGTGTGTAGAACGTTGTACACTCATCGGCAACGATCAAACAGGGAGGTTGCATATGCGTCGTACCTGGATGCGGACGGCTGTGATTGCTGCTTTTGTACTTGCCTTCGGTTGTGTCACCACCTCATGTTTTGCCCAACAAACTGCCGAGCGTCAGATTCTGTTCGTCTGCGAACACGGGAATGTGAAGAGCCTTATGGCGGCCTCTTACTTCAATCAAAATATCCGCGAGTTCAATCTCCYATACCGCGCAGTGGCGCGTGGAAGTGCTCCTGATTCGACGACGGTGCCCGCCGCCATTGTGCAGGGCCTGGGGCACGACGGGATTGATGTGAGCACCTTTCAGCCCGCAAAGGTAAGTGCATCCGACATTGCTTCCCCAGTCCGTATCATCCTGATCGGAACATCGTTACCAGCCAATCTGCGGGTGAGTTYGAAAGCCCGGATTGAACAGTGGAACGATGTTCCACCGGCAAGTGTTGATTTTGAGGCAGCACGGGAATCTCTCAGGAAACACGTCCGGGAACTGATCGTGCAACTGCCCAGGCATTAGAGCTTCTAGGGGGCTGGAGCGAATACCCGAATTTCCGCGGCTTGCGATCCTTGCTTGCGGACGGCGAGATAGAGCCGATCCAGCTCTGGGGAATAGAGCCCCGTTCGCGCGCCACTGACGGTTTTCACGCGCCCGAGCTCTTCGTAATGATCCGGATCTTTCTGATGGAATACCGAAATCTCACCATCCCCTCCAATTGCGTAAATCCGCTGACGGCGCTGGTCCAGGAAGACGTCGTCGCAGTCGCCGGCAATGGAGAGGCTCGCAATCCTTTGGCCATGGTCGCTATTAAGGACGATTAAGCGTGCTGGAAACCGCGTCACTACGAAGAGCCGGTGGTTCGCCTCATCCAGGGCCATGGGATAGTTGGCAAGCGGACCTCCTGTTCCCCAGGAACTCAGAACTGACCTCGATTTGCGATCGACGACCGAGATCTTTCGGGAACGCGGCAGGTTGACGAAGATCCGTGATCCATCTTTCTCAAGCTGAAACGACTCCGGATGATCGCCAAGCGGAATGTCAATGAGTTTGGCGCCGTTCTGGTCAAATTCRCCGAGTGCTCCGGAGCCGTAACCGGCCCATATATGGCCGCTCTCTGAGTCATAGCGAAGATTGTCGGCATCGTCTCCATACGAGATCGAAGTGAGCGGCTTCCAGGATGCTGCATCGAATGCCCGTACCGATCCATCTTTGCCGTTGGCGACGAAGACCCGGTTCGTTGCGGGAACGAAGGTGACACCTTGCGGCTCCGCCAATCCAGTGATGGTATGAAGCCGCTTCTTCTCTCGAAGATCGATGACCTCCAGAGAGTTATTCCCCAAAGCGGCGACAAACAGGCGGCGGCCCTGAAGATCGATCGCAAGATGATCGATACGGCCCTGGACATCTGCAATCGGAATAGTGGACTCGAGACGCAGAAGTTCGCTTGTATTTGTCTGAGCGGTGGAGGCTTGAAAGGCGGTCGAAAGCAGGAGGACGGCCAGGCTGCCGGTAATACGTGCCACCATTGTTCTTCTCTCGTTCGTGTTTCTCATTATGACCTCCGTGGGTTTGCCCGATGCATGGCGTTAGAGTATTTTTCCTGTTGCTGGGTATTCCGTGAGGCGCGTGCAGCGGCGTTTTCATTGCGGAAAACGCCCATAGACGCACAAGCCCCGGACTACACCTACAGGAAACATGCTCTAGCGAAAGATCAATATTCCGATAAGTCCGGCGGTGATCACCACCAGAGGCTCTGGAAGCTTCCATTTCCAGAGGACACCGTAGGTTGCGGCAGCGATGATTACTCCGAGATAGCTGGTCACTGACTGGCGTGCGATAACAAAAATCGCACCGGCGATGGCGCCTGTAGCCGCCGCGGTAACGCCTTTGACAAAGGAGCGTAGAACCGTGTTCGCCGATAGCCTCCGGTAGATCGGAGCAAACAGGATCACCGCCAGATATACCGGCAGAAATACTCCGAGTGCCGCGAGAATCGCACCTACCAGGCCATCGGCGAGATAGCCGATAAAGGCTACCGTAATGACGACCGGACCGGGTGTAATCATGGCGACGGCAATCGCATCCAGAAACTGTTGCTCGGTCAACCAGTGATGGGGACCAGCCATACCGCCTCACGTCCTGTGAAGGCAGTGGTGGCGGCAAGAGTCGCGGCGATGACCCAAAGCAGCCGCTCCTTCTTGAGCGTGGTTTTCGCCAGCTTTGTCACGGAACGCACTATGATCGCGACCACAGCAGCGCCGACTCCATGGAAGGCAGCCTGCATCCAGGGCAAGCCATCGAACCGGATGTAGAGCAGCGAGATTATCAGTACCATCAGGAACGAAGGAGCGATGAACGCAACTCCGACGAGGCTGGCTCCCATGAATCCGGAGCGTACAAACCCCAGGTACATCGCCAGTTGTGCAGCCAACGGTCCAGGCAAAAGCTGAGATAGCGCGAGGCCTTCCAAATAGTCTTGCTGTTGGATGCCGTAACGCTCGCCGACCAGATCGCGCTCCATGCGAGCCGCAAGAGCGATCGGCCCCCCAAAACCTGCGGTCCCGAGTTGCAAGAAGTACAAAACGAACTTTGAAAGCGGTTGAACTTCAGTACTTTGTTCTTGCGTGCTCGGGGCCATGCGGTCATCTCCTTGTGCGTTGGGTGTTTGTCAGATCGAGTGCTGCCTTCAGGCCTTGCGCGAGGGTAACCGCGTCGGCATTGGCCCAGAAATGCATGAAGTAAAGATGGGGTTCATCGAAGAGCATGTGATTGTGCATCGCGGTCACTTCGATCCCATGTGTTCGCAGTGCCCGCAGCACGGGGTTCACTTCTTCTTTCAGAAGGACAAAATCTCCCGAGATCGCGGCTTTGCCTCCGCCGGTCGGCTGAAAGTTGATCGCAGTCGCCGTGCCCATTGCTGGAGGAATATCCATGCCGCTGTCCGAGATCTTTTCAGTCCTCGGAATGCTGAATTGAAGTATGCCGCCGCTGACTTTGCCCGCTACGCCAATGGATTGCTCAATCGCCTTCGTATCTAGCTCGATGGTAGGAGCAGAAGCTGAGGCGGGGCTTGCCGGTGCGGGCGCCGGTGTCTTCGTCAGTGCAAGAGCGGCATTCAGTGCGGTGGCAAGCTTAACCGGGTCGCCGTGTCCGGAGATGTGCATGTAGACGATATGGGGAGTTTCGCCCAGAAGATGGTTATGGATGGAGGTCTGCTCGATGCCATCCTGCTGCAGCTTGAGCATGACGGGTTCAATCTCATCTTCCGTAAGCACGAGATCTCCCATAACCATTGCTTCACTTCCCATCATCTTGAAAGCAGCCCACGATCCCAATGCGAGGCCGGGGGCGACCGTTGTGCCATCCTTGGTCACTTTCAAATCGCGCCGCGGCATCGAGTACTTGTAGACATCACCCGGTTGCATCTGCCCTGTGCGACCTCCCAGCGCTGCATCTACGGCCTTCCAATGGTCGGCCGGAGCCTGCGCCAGGAGCGGAGTACAAAGACATGCGATAGAGAAGACGATGTTGCGAGTGGTTTTCTTCATGGCTCCTTCTTTCCGGTTTGGTTTATGTCTTGCGCGAATCTTTCACGCGCACCTTGACCAAAATGGGTTGTGGCCACTTAACTCCCATTGGAGAGTTAGGTGACGTGGTACATCGCCTCAATCAGGTCCGCGCCGCGCCTGAGAAGCTCTTCATCGGAAAGCCCCTGCTTCGCCCATCCCTTGAGGACCTGGTTGATGGCGATGCCTTCCTGTCGGCCAAATTTAGGCTCTTCGAAGTCCGCATCATGAATGGCTTGTCCGATTCGCAGCACAGCCTTGTCACGAATCCCAAAGCGCACACAGAGAACTTCGAACGTGCAAAGCTCGCCTTCATGCGCGAATCCATGTCCCTGAAACATGTCGAATGGAATTGACTTCGGATGTGCCGCCGGATCAGGGCCAAAGATAAAACGAGCCTTTGGGTCAATGAATCGCTTGATGAGCCATGCTGAGGAGACACGGTCGATGCCTGGACGTGGCCTGGTCATCCATGTCTTAGATTGGAAGTCCGTCGCGGAAAGTTTTCCTGAGCTCAAGCGCGTCGTTTGTGGCCGCTCCAATAGATCAATCGCCTTTTCCGCATCCCCCTGCAGCGAAGACTGGAAGAAATCAATCTCTCGAATCTCTTCGAGGCGTCGCTTCAGACGGGCAAGCTGTGCTGTGGAGAGCTGACCTTTGCTCCTGCTCTCTTCGATATCTCCGAGCAGTGCTTCATAGTCTTTGTTTCGCTCATTCCGGAAGCTCTGCATTAACTCTTCCGGGCTAGGGTCATCGACTCGCTCGCTTTTTTCCCAGACAGATAAAAGATCAGCAGCAGCCAGCTTCCTTCTTTTGGCGTTTGTTTCTTTGCCATATCGATTCCGCGTTTGCCTCTTCAGAGCAATGGATTTTTTCCCGCATCTCATTGCGGATGCATTCCATCATATCGATGATATGAACATATCGTCGATTTGTTATGGTCTATCACTGACGATGAGGAGGTGTCAACTCGTTGCTGATTCATGAGCGGGCGCAGCGGGGCGCTGTTCACCGAGAAATGTTGTCATCCTGAACGTAGTGAAGGGCGCGGTCAGATCTGGCGTCGAGTACATAGGGAGTCACCACGATTACGAGCTGTGTGGTGCTCTTATCTAGCTTCGACTCTGTTGGCACAGCGGACGCCAGACCGCGAATGGCCCGTGTCTTGTGTTGCTGCTTGAGGACGTGGATGAAGTTGTCACGCTTGTTCTGGAGGTTTCAATCGGATATCTCTGCCCGAAGCGGAGCTTCCCGCTACTTCCATCTGCAAGCAGCAGTGTCTGCTCCTGTAGACGCTCAAGCTTTGACCGCTGCAGGCTGGCTTGGACTGACGCGGAATCGAATTGAACTCCAGTGGCTGTGCGCCCGCCCCCGAAGTAGACAGAAGAGCTTCCCAGCACCGAGCTGCCGGCATATCCGCCGGCGATCAATAGTGATGCAATCGTCAGGACGTCACCTTCAGAGGCGAGGCCTTCGCTAATAATCTCCTCGACGACCGACGCATTGTCCTGGATCAGCTTGTTGGCTTCCGTAAGCACATTGAAGAGGGTGAATTTCGTCGGGAGCTCGATGCCGGTTTTATGAGTATTGGTCGACGTAACGAGGTAAGAACGCATTACGAGGCGAATGCGTGGAGCGGGGCGATAGAGGTGCTCTGTGGTCCTGGAGATCTGGTCCAGCATCTCGGGATCTCCACGGACGGTAAGAAGGTCATCATGAAGAGATGCTCCTGGCAGCTCGAAAACCGTAGCGGCCAAACGAGAGATCACTTCCGATTCCTTGCTGTCGACTAGATCGTTGATGGAAATTGTGGCGATGCTTTTCTTCGAAAAGGCTGATCGATTCTCGGGAGTATCGGCAACCACAAGAGCAAGGTGTTCGTTAATCGGTACAAAGAAAGAGTTGGTCATCAGGCCGAGGACATAGCCTGCCGTTGACAGGTCAGCCCCCTCCACATCAAACCGGATAGACCGCTGAAGCGGAATCGATGGATGTGCCCACACAACATCGACGCCATAGGCGTGCAGAACTTGTTTGAGGATGGTCGCAGCATCTCCCTCAAGATGAAAGCTATGACAGCCCTGACAGGCAGGGTCGCGGAGCGATGATGAAGTTTGTGCGGCCTCTTGCCCAAAGAGACTAAGCGAGAAAGAGGCAGCGAGTGCGAACACTCCCGTTGTGATTCCGTGATGTCTCACACTACTTTGACGACGTTTGTCGACCACCACGTACAGCTCGACATTTTTCGACAGGGCACCTACGACGAAATGTGTTGGAACCCGTCAAAGCCAGTAACTACACGAGTCAGAAAGCAATCGTGCTCATAGTTTCGTGAGGTACGAGGCAAGGGCGATCTGTGTGGAGAGGGATGTTCATGTCGGAAGTATCTCCGCATCGTCTAGTGCTGATCGGCGTTTGTTGCTGCCTGATGATCACGGGGCCGGTGGTGGCTCAATCTGCGAAAGCGTTCTACAAACAAGGCGAGACGGCCGAAGCGAAAGATGACTTTGAGACAGCACTCAAAGCATATGGCCTCGCATACGCGAAGAAACCGGATGACCTGCGCTATAAGGTGGCCCGCGACCGGGTCCGTTTCAGTGCAGCGATTCAGCACATCCACCGCGGTGAGGCGCTCGAATCGGAAGGGCATCACAAGGAGGCACTGGTCGAGTTTCTCCGTGCACTGGAGATTGATCCAAGCAATCGGGCGGCCACGCAACAGGTAGTGCAGGTGAGAGATCAGCTCGATAAAGAAGCAGGGAAGCGGGCCTCCACCGGAGGTCCTACGGCGGAGGATCTCGATCGACCGGGCCCGCCTGTTCATCTGGCGCCGTTCTCAAAAGAACGGATTACGCTTCATATGACGGAAGGCGTAGGGACGCTCTATCAGACAGTCGGAAAGGTCGCCGGGATTAATGTTCTGCTTGATCCTGAGCTTCCGCTCAAACGGGTCTCTCTGGATCTTCAGGATGTCGGGATCGAGGAGGCTCTTCGTG
>NZ_JBFRCY010000664.1:0-2611 GCF_052113305.1 Terriglobus sp. YAF25 | reverse complement strand
CCGCCAGGCTGTCCAGCTCTTTGCCGAACTCGCTGGCCGTGTTGGTCATGCGGGCGATGCGGCCATCCAGAGCGTCGAAGGGCATGGCGAAGGCAATGGCGATCGCCGCGCGGTCGAAGTACCTAGCGTCTCCGGTCGATACCGCCTGAAGGCTCGACATCACGGCGTAGTACCCCACGGCGATATTGCCCGCGGTGAACAACGACGGAAGAACATACATGGCGCGCCGCGGCTGCATAGGGCGGCGCTCGATCAGCTCATCCATCAAGCCTCCGAAGCAACGGGCATCTCCGCCAGAATGGTCGATCCGCCCTTCACCCGCGATCCCTTCTTGACCTTCAGCACCGCATCCGAGGGCAACAGAACGTCGACACGCGATCCGAACTTGATGAGGCCGATGCGCTGTCCGCGCTCAACCTTGTCGCCAACCTTCAGATTGCAGACAATGCGGCGCGCCAACAGACCGGCGATCAGCTTGAAGCTGATCTGGTAGTTGGGGCCGTCAACGCTGACCAGCGTCTGCTCATTCACCAGAGACGAGTCCGGCGAGAGCGCGTTCTTGAACAGGCCCGTCCGATGGTCGACCTGCGTCACCGTACCTTCAATGGGCGAACGGTTCACGTGCACATCGAAGACGCTGAGGAAGACACTGATGCGCAGGCGCGAACCGGCACCTGTCTCAATCCATTCGGCCTCGGTCACCTTGCCGTCCGCCGGAGAGACAATGACTCCCCTGCCCTGCGGGATCGTACGCGAGGGGTCGCGGAAGAACCAGAGAAAGAACACCGCCAGCAGAACCGGAATCACTGCCAGCCAGGGCCACCCGGTCAACGAGAGAAGAACCGCAACGACACCCAGGCCGAGCGCATACAGAAAACCGTCACGCACCATAAAGTTCTTCCGATTATAGAGCCGCAGGAAGAAAAGGTCGTTATCCGGGGTCTTTCCCAACCTGTACATCGGGTGCCCCATGTCCCTCGGGGACATGGGCATCGCGCTATGCGCGACCGCCTTTTACTCAATCTCCTAACCCGGGGTGCCCCACCCTCGCAACGCTAGGGTGGGCAAGGAGGCCACGACCTCCTACCCCGGTATGACTTTTTTGTTTGTCATTTCGGAGCGACCGGAGGAAAGCGGAGAAACTTGCTTCTCTACCGATTTCATTCGTCCGAACAAACAAAAGAATTCGAGCTCCGCTCGAACGTCCCATGTCCCCGAGGGACACCACCCCAACGAACAAGTTCGCCGGGGACCCCGGACATGGGGCACCCGGTATATGGGGAGACACACCAAGAGCCCGAGGCCTTACAACCCGGCCCTTACTGCCGGCTCAAAACCAAGACGATGCTCCGCAGCTCCGGAAAGAACCTAGTCCGTCCGGAGATGCTCCATGGCATCCTTCAACTTCAACTTCATCTTTTTCAGGCGAATCTCTTCCCATTGGTCAGCCGGCGAAAGCAGCGGATTCAGGAGGAGATGGTCAAGACGTTCAGAGTATTGCGCGTGTTCCATCTGTAGCCGGGTGAACTGCTCATGACGAAACGACGCCTCGGTGTGCGCAGGAAGCATGAAGACCTCCGTTCAAACTGATGCCAAGGACTCTACTCCTGTCCTTTTTCCGCGGCAACTAGCTCTTGTGGAAACTGAAGGGACATCAACACGGCATCTTCCACCGGGTCGCGATAGTACCGCCGCCGCAGCCCCTCCTCCTGGAAACCAAGCCCCTGATAGAGCGCCCGCGCCGCCCCGTTGCCAGTCCGGACCTCCAGCATCAGGCGGATTGCTCCGGCAGCCTGGGCCTCGGCCAGCAGATACCGCAGAAGCCCATTCCCGAGGCCGTTCCGGCGATGGGCAGACGCCACCACAATCGCGTCCAGCTCGGCGACCACCTCACCGGGAATCCGCAGCAGCGATGCCACGGCATACCCGGYGACATCCGCGTCGTCCTCGGCGATCACGACAATGGCGTCGCCGGATAGCAGTCCCAGCCAGTGAACCGGAGTCCACTCGGGCATTCCAGGCGTCGCAGCCTGCAACCGTTGCAATGCAGCCACATCCCGCTCCTCCGCCCGTCGAATCACAGTTGCCATACAGGAATTATCGCTAACCCATACACCGGGGTGCCCCATATCTGCGAAGCAGATGTGGGAGTATCGGGGTCCCCGGCGAACTCGTTCGCTGGGGTGATTATCGAGCGGAGCTCGATCCGTCGCGCGTCGCGCGATGACCTCAGCGGTTAAAACCGCGTTCTCTGTGGGGCTCAATACGGGACGGCTGAAAGCCGTCCCCTTAAGCAGAACAATTCGAGCTTCCGCTCGAACATCCCACCCATCGCGATGCGATGGATGGGGCACCCAGTTCGTACCAATCCTTAGCCCCTTAGCCCCGTTCCAAGGCCCGCTCGGCATCCGGGCGTCGCAGATACAGGGCATCCACAGCTTCCGCGGTCACTGCTCTCCCTGCATCCAGTGCCGCGAGAGCCAGCCCCAGGCCATCTTTTGCAGTTGGTTCGGGAACACGAACAACCGTCAGCGCATCCAGAGAATCGGCAACGCGTTCTTCGCAGACCACCACCGTCGCCTTCGCAGGAACACGGCTCAGCATCTCCTGC
>NZ_JBFRCY010000663.1:0-2616 GCF_052113305.1 Terriglobus sp. YAF25 | reverse complement strand
GTCCAATCCCGCAGAAATCAAGACCTCCGCTGGGGAAAGGGTTCGCCAGCGTGACATTGGTCGCAACGGTTTGCTTTGAGGTATAGGTCGGTACTAGGCGAAGAGGGTACTGTGTTCCTGTATTGAGAAACTGGTTGTAGAGCAGGGGTGCGTTGTAGAAGACGCCAAAACCACCCTTGAGAACAGTGGTCTCATGGCCACGAGGCTGCCATGAAAATCCAACACGCGGGGCGAAGTTATTCCAATCGTAGTTATAGAGGTGGGTAAAACCTCCCACACCTGCCTGACTAAAGCGTCCTGCACTCAGATCGAACCGCGAGACAGTATTATGTGGCGAGTAGACGGGCGCATCAAGCTCCCAGCGTAGCCCCAGATTCAGAGTCAAGGTAGGAGATAGCTTCCAGTCGTCCTGGACAAATAGGTGAGTGCTACGGAAGTTCAGGTAAACAGTTCCTGCGGTTGTTCCGATGCTTGTGCTCAACGGCAAACCAAGCAACAGATCAGCCATGGAGTCGCCGGTGAAACCGCTGACACTCTTGTTGTTTGACTTCAACGTGGCATCGTTGAAGGTCAGAGCACCGCGTCCGGAACTGGTGATTACATTGACGGAATTAGCCCACAGCCAGTCCGCCCCAAACTTGAAGGAGTGGGCGCCATGAATCCAGCTAAGACTGTCGACCAGCTGATAGTGGTTGTCCCACCGGTTTTGTGGGAGGTTGGTCGCGCCACCGATCGTGGAGTATCCGGAAACGGCTGTATTGGGAAGGCCCTGGTTATTGGCATACCCCGCCTGCGTAAAGTAAGGACCTCCCGGAAGTCCAGAATAGGATGAGCCTATCGCGGTACTGTCTTCCTGGACGCGGGGTTGCTGCAGGCGCTGGAACCCGAGTCGCAGATCATTGAATAAATTTGCGGTGACGACGCGGTCATATGTGACATTGACGAGTGTCGAAATCTGGTTCGTGTAGCAGCCGAATTTGGGAACGACGTAAGAAGAACAAAGAGAGTTTGAGGGTTCGAATGCCGGGTCTTTGAAAAAATTCCAGGAGCCGAAGATGTTGTCTTTTTCTGTGAGCTTGTGGTCGATTCTCAACGAGTATTCGTCCATGTTCTCGACACGGGTTTCCTGGAAGTTGTAGTTATTGCTCGGCGCCTTGCCTGCGGCGGTCCCAATCGACGGCGTAGGATAGCCCATTCGGGCGACCAATTGTCCCGCCTGAGCTGCCGCTGAGTTCCAGAGTGTTGGAAGCTGAGTGGAGAGGTTGTATGAGGACAAGCTGCCGCTCGTTCCTGGCAAAGGAGTCAGAGCCTTTCCTGTACTCGGGTCGTAGAGCGTCGATCCGGTTTGAAAGATACCGCTCGTCAGCATATCTGTTGTAGGGACCGTCGCCTGCGCGGTCACTGCCCGCCGAATACGCTGCCCCTCATAGCCGAAGAAAAAGAACGTGCGATCTTTCCAGATGGGACCGCCGGCCGTGGCGCCAAAGGTGTTCTGTTTGAACGATGGCTTCTTGGCTCCGGCAGCCGTAAAGTACGGCTTTGCGTCAGTAATCTCATTCCGGATAAACTCGTATGCCGATCCGTGCAACGCATTCGTTCCAGACTTGGTAATGATTACAGCCTGACCGCCAGACATACGGCCATACTCTGCGGCATAGACTCCGGTCAAAACGCGGAATTCCTGGATGACTTCAACAGAAGGACGGAACGAAGGCTGTGCAACGCCCATGTCGTTGTCGAAGATTCCGTTGAGGGTGAACTGGTTGGAGATTTCCGAGGCCCCAGCGACGTTGATGCCGCCGCGGAAGCCGAGCGTTGAGTTCTGGGCAGGCTGGTAGGTACCTGGCGACAGCAGTGCAAGGGCATAGAACTGCCGGTTGGCAAGCGGAAGTTCGGTGACCTGCTTGTTATCAACGAGGATGCCGTTGGAAGAGGTCTGTGTCTGCAGTAACGGTTCGGCTGCCTCGACGTTGACTGTGTCATTCACTCCGCCGACCGTAAGCGAGACGGGCAATTCATGGGTATCGCCGACATTCAGCTTGATTCCAGTCATGGTTTTCGTCGTAAATCCCGACATCGTTACGGTGACCTCGTAAGCGCCGGGTTGCAGGTTGGTGACGGTGTAAAGACCATTCGCATCCGAAGGCGTTGAGCGCGCGGCGCCCGTGCCCGTGTTTTTTACGGTTATGGTGGCTCCAGCGATCGCGGCACCTTGTGAGTCTTCTACGTGCCCTGTAAGCGTTGCGTTAATGGTCTGCGCCGACGCGGACTGCAGGAACATAACTCCAAACAGCAACAGCAACGACAGGGAGATAGAGATAGACGGGTAGCGTCTACGTCCAAATGACGACATGTAATGCCTCCAGAATGTGTTAAACGTGCAGCAGAGTGGCTGTGGAACGGCTCGTTTTCTGGTTACGGACGACTCGTACGACTACAGGAAAAGCCAGCAGTACTTCGCAGGTACAGAAGTCAAAAACGACGAAAGAGACTATGCCGGGCACGCCGAAAAGAGAAAGGAATGCGGCCAGATGCGCCTCGGCGTTCTTGCAAACAGCTATTTGGACTTTTCTGTGATGTCCTGGATGAACTATCTATAACAAAGGTTCACACAAC
>NZ_JBFRCY010000662.1:0-2622 GCF_052113305.1 Terriglobus sp. YAF25 | reverse complement strand
GGGTGGGGCACCCGGGCTATCAGGACGGTGAATGTATTCGAGCGAAGCTCGAATACCGACTCTTTCGCTAGCGTTGAAAGATGTCCATGGACACCTACGCAAGCGCCAACGCCAGCACAGTAATGTCGTCTGTCTGTCCAAAGGCATGCGCTACTTCGGCGATATCGTTGGCAGGCAAGCGTGTCAGCGTTACCAATTTGTCGAAACCGTACAGATCGCCTGCGGCCGAACGCGCCTCCGGCACGCCGTCGCTCAGCAGCACCAGCCGTTGCCGGGTGGCCAAGTGTCCTTGTTCGGTGTCGTACTCTGCCTCGGGACTGATGCCGAGTGGAAGAGCTCCGGCACTCGGCAACTCCTCTCCGTCGAGATAGGGATTCAGGTGTCCGGCATTGGCGTATCGGAAGCGTCCGTCTTTTTCCACCAGAAGTGCACAGGCGGTGGTGAAGCCGATGTCCCCTTGCGAGAGCAGCGCACTGTTCAGGTTCTGCAGCACGAGTGACGGCTCTCGCGAGCTCTCGCGGTGCAGCGCGCCCAAAATCAGCGAAACACGTAACGCCGCCTGCATGCCTTTACCGGAGACGTCGCCGACGATGGCGAAGAGCGAGCCGTCCTGCCCTGGAGAGATCAGGAAGAAGTCACCGCCGACCTCTGAAGCCGGACGGTACGCCGTCTCGACCGCGAATCCCGGTGTCGGTTGCGTGGCGCGCGCCAGCAGCAGCGTTTGTACGTTATGTGCTGCCTCAATCTCCGCGGAGAGTTCAGCCTTCTCGCGTGCCAGACGGATGGTGCGCAGCACCATGAAGAGCAGCAGGACGATGCTGGCGAAGAAAGACGTAACCTCAGACCAGCCGATATTGAAGGTGATGCCGGGAACTCGTTCGAGAGGATTGCTGCCGCCCGCGATTACTTTCGTGAGGACGAGGACGCTTCGCGTAATCTGCGCAAGAACCAGCACGGACGACGGCAGCACGGCGACCAGAAGCAGACCGGCGTCGCGGTTTCCACGGCACCATGCGCGGTAGATGATTACCGGAACAACGAAGTCGAGAAGTGCATAGGTGCCGATCGCAAGAACGGTTGGAAAGAGTCCCTGGACCAGGAAATAAAATATCTGGGGCGCCAGCACGAAAAGGTTCTCTATGACGACGCCATTGACCAGCAGCAGAACCTGGATGATGCCGAAGAGCTTCCATCGCGGCCGTCCCAGAATGCGGCGGATGAACTCAAGATTGAAGATAACCGGAGCAGTAGCGAGYAGCGCCGTGAGCAGCAGGGCAAAGCCGCTGCGCTGAATCGGCCTTGTGAACTCCCACATCTCGAGCATGTTGTAGACAACCAGCGTCATGTAGCTCAGCGTGAGGTCGAGGTACTCCCGTCCGCGCGCTGAGAGATAGAGTCCCAGGGCGACGATTCCGGCGATACATGCGATCACCAGGTTGGTGTAATTGCTGGCCAGGCTCTGGAAGATGGAGAGGGAACGCGTGTCGTTGATGTGTGCGGCTGCACCCAGAAGCAGGGATGAGTCGGTGCTGATGCCACCCTGTTGCGAATCTCTGGTGAACAGAATGCCGGTGCGCAGAGCAAGCACCAGGTGGCCATCCGGTGCGATATCCGCGGGCAGCGGATAGACGATGGGAACCATGTCGCCAAAGACTCCCGGATTGCCGATTCTGCCGGCGCCGCCGACGCGACGCCCGTTTGCATACAGCTCAAAAGGACCATGGATGCCGTTGACGCTGACCGCAAGGTCCTTGATCCCGGCAGGCGCTTCGATATGAGCGCGGTACCAGACCACGTGTGACGGCCGTTGCCAGTAGGCCTTCAGCGTCTCACCGCTTTTGCGCGGCCGCCAGTGCGAGTCGTCATAGCCAGGCTGCGCGAAGGCAGGGTCATCCTGGGTGGAGTTGGTAAACCAGAACGAGGAGATGTTCAGCGGCCGATCCATGCCGGTCCACGTCAAATGGGCGGGGTCGGCGGTATCGGGAGCTGAAACAGGCGTTTGTGCATGCAGCGCCGTCATGCTCAGCAACAGGAGGATCGCGAGAAGAGATCGGCGCGGCATGGAAGTTAAGTCCTTAGAGCAGGCCCAGGGCAGTGGCTTCATCCGGTGAGAGCGTGGCGTATTTGCCGATGCCCACCATGGTGAAGACCTTCTGAAAGTGCGGTGTCAGGCCGAAGATGCCGACGGTCCGGCCACCGGTCTTAGTGGCATCCAGCAGCAACTGGATGATGATGGCGATGCCGGAGGAGTTCACATACTCGGTTCCGGAGAAGTCCAGCAGAAGCTTCTGCGCGTCGGTCGCTCCGTAGGCCTCGAGGATCGGCTCTTTGGAGGTGGAGGCGATGTCGCCTGCAAAGGCGAGGATGGTCACCGGAGCTCCGGAGGTAGCGATCGCTGTCCGCGTAGCAACTTTAGTCGGGGCCTGCATTGCTAATTCTTCTCCTTGTCGAGGCGGATCACCAGCCGTACGAAGCTCTTTCCCGGAGGTCCCTGGTGCCACTCGGCCTCATCGACCAGCGACTGAATGAGGAAGATGCCCATGCCGCGTGGGTCCTCTTCGCCGGCCATTTTGCGGTCGATATCGGGTGGGGCCGGTTGTTGTGTCATGCCTGCTCCATCGT
>NZ_JBFRCY010000661.1:0-2622 GCF_052113305.1 Terriglobus sp. YAF25 | reverse complement strand
GGGCCACACACCGGCGCCGACACTGGCCACCGCGGCCAACTCGGCAGCGCGTCACATGGGCCACGTCTTCCAGCGCCAGATGCTGGCGGTGGACTCGTTGCAGGAGTTGATGAATATCGCCTAAATGTTCGTTTATCGGTTAGAGGCGGTTTTCGGTGCTGTTTTTCGCGGTATAGAATCGGGAGTTGCAGTGAGCTCCGTTCGCCGAACGGCCGCTCGACCTCAGTTTCACTTGTAATTTGAATTCACTTTCTCAAGGATCATCATGCCGACTGACGTAGTCATGCCCCAGATGGGCGAGTCCATCACCGAAGGCACCCTGACCAAGTGGCTGAAGAAGCCGGGCGACAAGGTAGAGCGCGACGAACCGCTCTTCGAGATCTCGACCGATAAGGTGGATGCCGAGATTCCCTCGCCCGCAGCCGGCATTCTGACCGAGGTCAAGGTTCAGGAAGGCGCCACGGTCAACGTGAACAGCGTCGTTGCCATCATCGCGGAAGAAGGTTCCGCTGCGGCTTCCGCTCCTGCTGCTGCTCCGGCAGCGCCTGCTGCCGCCGACGATAAGGCTGCTGCTACGGAAGCGACACAGGAGCCCTCGCAGAACACAGGTTCCGGCGCTCCCGCTGCCGGGTTTACTGCAGGCTCGGGTACCGACGTCGTCATGCCGCAGATGGGCGAATCCATCACCGAAGGCACCATCACCAAATGGCTGAAGAAGGTCGGCGACTCCGTCCAGCGCGACGAGCCGCTCTTTGAAATCTCGACCGACAAGGTCGATGCCGAGATTCCCTCGCCTGCAGCCGGTGTGCTGAGCCAGATCAAGGTAGAGGCCGGTTCGACCGTTGCCATCAATACCGTGGTAGCCATCATCGGCGGAGGCGCGGACAAGGCCGCCGCTGCTCCTGCGGCCGCACCGGCTCCCGCAGCCGCTGCTCCGGCCCCTGCCGCTGCTGCAGCAACCACTGCCGAAACAGCCGCCGCCGGCGTCCGCAGCTCTCCGCTGGTCCGCAAGATGGCCAAGGAAAACGCCATCGATCTTTCGACCGTCACCGGCACCGGCGCCAGCGGCCGTATCACCAAGGACGACATCACCGGCGTAATCTCAGGCGCGAAGCCCGCGGCCGCGTCAGCTCCCGCCGCCGCTGCGCCCGCAGCAGCGAAGCCTGCTGCCGCTCCCGCCCCAGCCGCGGCTGTTCCGGCGCCTGGCACCCTGGAGCCGATGTCGAAGATGCGCTCGATCATTGCCAGGCGCATGGTCGAGTCCAAGCAGACCTCGCCGCACGTCCACACCATCTTCAAGGTGGACATGACCCGCATCGTCAAGCTGCGTGAGAAGGAGAAGAACAAGTACGAGCAGCGCAACGGCGTGAAGCTGACGTACATGCCCTTCATCACTCGCGCCGTCATCACCGCGCTCCGCAAGCACCCCATCGTCAACGCCTCCGTCGAGGGCGATGCCATCCGCTATGCGAAGAACATCAACATCGGCATCGCCGTCGCTCTGGACTGGGGCCTCATCGTTCCGGTCATCAAGCAGACCGAAGAGAAGAGCTTCCTCGGCATCGCTCGCGGCATCGTCGATATCGCTGAGCGCGCCCGCGGCAAGAAGCTGGCTCCGGATGAGATCGCCGGCGGCACCTTCACCATTACCAACGCCGGCATCTTCGGCGAACAGTTCGGAACACCGATCATCAACCAGCCGCAGGTGGCAATTCTCGGCATCGGTGGCCTGAACAGAGAACCCTTGGTGCTCACCGACAAGGACGGCAATGAGTCCATCGCCATCCGCTCCGTCCAGCGCTTCACGCTCGGCTTCGACCACCGCATCGTCGACGGCGCCGATGCCGGCAAGTTCATGACCGACTTCAAGGCCTACCTGGAAAACTGGTCCGAAGACATCGGCTGAGCTGCGCGCTCGGCGGGATGCGCTTCGCGCCTTAATGCAGTGGAAATGGGGCTGACGTTGTCAGCCCCATTTTGCTTTTCCTTTTTGTCACAGTACGAAGCGGGTGCCACATATCTCGGCTGTGCCGAGATGTGGGACATTCGCGCTACGCGCGAACCGCTTTTGTATGAGTCCAGAATGTGTGGAAAGGCTTGAAGGAACTCACACACCGGGTGCCCATTCATCGCAACACGGGGTTCCCGGGGAACTTGATTCGCTGGGTGAACTATTCGAGCGGAGCTACCCAGCAACTAGCTCGTCTGCGATCGACAGGTGTTCATCCAGCGCAGTCAGAGCGAAATCGATTTCTTCTTTCGAGACGATAAGCGGTGGCGCGATGACGAAGTGGTTCATCCATGCCTGCAGAAAGATTCCTGAGGCCATCATCTTGCCGGCGATCTGGTCGACGACCAGAGTCTTACCGTCGAGCTTCTCCTGCCAGACGTTGAAGGGCGTCTTCTTTGCCTGGTCCTTTACCAGCTCGACTGCCCAGAAAAGTCCGAGGCCGCGTACGTCGCCGATGGACTTGTGTTTCGCTTTCAACGCCTGCAGCTTTTCCCCGAGATATGCTCCCACTTCGACGGCGCGCTCTATCAGGTTGAGCCGCTGCATCTCGCGGATGGTGGCGATTGCGGGGCCGAGCGTCAGTGGGTGAGCTTCATACGTGTGGCCATGAG
>NZ_JBFRCY010000660.1:0-4016 GCF_052113305.1 Terriglobus sp. YAF25 | reverse complement strand
CTGTTATAGGCGAGCTTCAGATTGACATTAAGCCCGCGTCCTGGAAGCGACACAATCGACTGCTGCCAGGCTGCATTTCCTGAAAAAAGATCAACGCCGCTTGCAGTAGCAGCCATTCTCGCCTGCGGCAACATCGCGGCTCGCGGTAAGCTTTCGGGAGTACGCCGACCGGTACATCCAGAACAGGATATTCCCTGGGTTGGACCGGCTGTCACCTTCAACGAATTGTCGCTAAGGCTTCCCAGATGAGGAAGACCGTCCTGAATGGCGGTACCAATTGGCACCGTGGCGATCGACGTCTCGCGAGAGACCGGTTGACCATGCCTGCTCGAGCCTCGGACATTCTGTCCAGTCGGAGAGAAGATCATAAGGGCTAGTAGCAGAAGAACAGAAACTAAGCAGAGAATGAAAAACCGCGAAGCTCGCTTGAACATACGATTCCCTCAGCCAACGAAGTCTCAAAGCATTTCGGTGCGATACGTTGCTACTCGCCTGGGCAGGCGCAACTGTTGCAGCTTGAGCAACTCGAGCAGCTCGACCAGGAGGTGCAACTGGCACAACTGCCGCAGCTACTGCAGCTACTGCAACTACTGCAACTGCCGCAACTGCCGCAACTGCCACATCCCCCGCAACTCGAACAGCTCTCGCAGCTACAGCAACCAACCAGTTCGCATTCGGGACCGATCTGGGCGTGGACCTGTCGCATCGGTTGCATAGGGTCAACCACACGTGTCCACAGCATTGCTGCACTGCGTTTCGGTGTCTTCAGTGAGAACCCTCTTTGGGGATCTCTATCAACAACTCAGTAAATTGTTAATACACTCACCGCTGCCGTTCGTCTACTAGAATTCCCAAACAAGGGGAAAGTGATTTGGATTTTCCGATGTCTGGACTCGTAAGCGCGTACGGTGGAGTGATACAGGCGGTCCACACAATTCCATCCGACAGTGGGATAAACCCGGTAGTAACCGCGTTTTCCCAGAACGGCAACATGCGACTCCTGTCCATCCAGGAGCAGCCCGGCCTTCGGTTTGCCTCTGTCTCTCCTGGTATCGGTTCGGGGATTGATCGAACTTCGGCAACCGTGCCCGCCCTTGGGGAGGCACTCGAACGCCTATGTTTGTCGGTGTTTCACGAAGATCAGTTCGTCCTCGGATCTGCGAACGATCTCGGGGAAGAAGAAGTCTTCGCGTATCGAGATCTTCCGGCTTGCAGCCAGGAAGAATATGCGGATCCCAGTTCTCCCGTGCGTCCGTTCGACCCCGACGCTCAGATGCGATGGGTGAAGGGATTAGATCTCCATACAGGCCGCAGCGTTTTGATTCCAGCGATTATGGTTTACCTGCATGCCGGCTTTTCCTTTCCCGGGGAACGCTTCTGGCTTCCGAATAGCTGCAATCCCTTGCTTACACGAGCCATCGAAAAAGTTCTTTTTGACCTTAATACCTTCCGGCAAGCATTCAAAAATCCACGCAAGATTCCTCGTGACATAAGAGAGTTCGCGCACGTAATGGACGGTGCAACGTACATGGCAAGGAAAGAGAATGGCGGTGGGTTTTCCTTTCTGTTCAACAATACGGATGAAAACCCATTTCAGTCAGCGTCCCACGGTGAACAAAATTGCGATTCCTTATCGAACTTGCTTCAGCGATTGAAAACGCTCGGGATGAATGTTTATGCGGTGGATATCAGCACAGATGAAGCGTTTACAGGGGGAGTTCGCGTGGTGAGGGTCATTATTCCCCAATTGCAGCCGATTTCATTCCACTACCGTGCCCGTTTTCTGGCTCATACCCGATTGACGTCGCTGCACCAAAAGTTGAGACCGAACTTACCCATCACGATTAACCCAGCTCCATCTCCTTTTGCCTGAGCGGTGCCTACATCATGCGAAATATCCAAGTCATTGTCAGCGGTGGTTTCTCCGACCTCGTCGTAACAGAACTCATCAGGCTTTCCTGCTTGCTTGGTGACGTAGTGTTCCAGCCCATATCCTTGCCGACGAATGACAGGGCTGCTTCTATCGAGCGCAGCGGTGCTGACGTGCTAATGCTTATGTCGGATGGGAATCAAGACGAATTGGCATCGGAGTTAAACCGCATATGCTTTGCCGCTGGGTTGCCCTTCCTGCCGGTGCAGCGAGACCTGCTCAAACTTCACGTCGGCCCATTCATTCGACCGGGGAAGAGTGGCTGCTGGCAGTGTTGGCTACGCCGCGTCGAGCAGCACAGTAGCGACCCCATCGCGCTTCGGGAGCTGCGAAAGTATCAAACACTRGTGGGTACGTCACGGAGCGCCCCTTTTTTACCCGCACACGTGGGCTTAGCCGGGGCGCTTCTTCTTTCTTGGATTCGTAAGACCCAAGACACTTCCGTCGGCAGGTACATTGAGTTTGATCTGGAATCTGGGGAACAGCATGAAGGGCACTTGGTAGGAATCCATCGATGTGCAATATGTGGGGACAAGGGGGATCCGCTCCAGCGTACCGTGAAGAACTTGTACGAGGAGCTACAGCAGAGCGGGGCCATCTTAGAGAGCCCCCTTGAAAGGAATACATGAGTGTTTCAACTGTTCGTTACAGACGAATTGCTTGTGTTGGCAGCTTCAGGGCAGGCGACAGGCTCTTTTTCGACACTGGGATCCGCCGCCACGAGATGAATGGCCCGCTTGCGGAGACGTTACTAGAGCCAGCCTGGGAACACCTGACACAAGCGCACTCGGTCGAAGAGCTCCAACAGCACTTTCCCGGCGTAGGAGCAGAGCACATCGAGACAGTCCTCGAAACCTTGGTGACTTTAGGCCTTGTCGAGGACAGTACAACCGCTTTTCCCGCTTCCACCGACCCAGCCGCCAGCTACTTTCAACTCATGCTGACTGATCGAAAGGGAGAGCTGCGGGAAGACAGAATCAAAAGAGTAAGACATGCTCGAATTCACATCCTGCATCAGAACCTGGAAGCTGAGGCGACGACATTGCAGACGATGCTGTCTGACAGTCAGATTGGCGAGAAGATTACCGTCGCCGATTGGGGCACCGTTACGCCCGAGCATCCAGCCTTTACCCAGGATCTGAAAATCTGTCTGCTGCGGGAAGCGCCGGTTCGCCTGACTGAGGCTTCTATCAATCTTCTGCAGCGTTTGACAGGAACTTACCTCTTGGCGAGCCGCTGCTTCCTGCGAAATGAAGCCTATATCGGCCCTAGGGCATATACACCGCTCGGAGAAAAACTTGCTGCGATTGCGCCTTGGCCTGAGTCTATGGACAAAGGAGACCAGACACACATCGTCCTTTCCGAACGCCTTTGGCTCTCCCGCCTATCGTTGGAAGTTTTCTATGCATTGACAGAGAGTCCAAAAGCCCTGCCGCCCTCGGCGGTCAAGAGATTTAGCTTGGCGACCGGAGACGTGGAAGAGCGGCTTCTCATACGCGAGTCCAAGCTCAAGGCGGCATGCGGGCTTTTGGAGAACTGCGGTGAGGATGAACGGAATGCATTCCTCACTCTTGAAGAGCACATTGTCGCTCAAGCGGATGGAGGGACTCTCCCAAGATCTTCTGCTTTGAGCTCCCATTTTCCGGAACCACAAGATCCAACTTCAATGTACGAGTACGTCCAACTTCCAGAAGAAACGGATTTCGACACAAGAGCTTCGGAACTCACGCTTGGAACGTTGGCATCGCTGCTCCAGCTAACGGCTGGGGTTCGCTCGATAGAAGATGAAGAGCGAATCAAGCGATGGTGCCCCTCTGCCGGAAATCTCGGATCAGTTGATATCAACATCCTTATCTCGGGAGTTGAAGGAGTTGCCCCAGGAGCTTATCGATATGCGTCAGAGCGGCACGCACTGCAGCGCATCGCATATTGGAACGAAGTTGCTGAGCCGTTCCCCGAAGCGGGACACGAGCCATATTGCTACGTCCTCGTCACCGGAGTTCCCGCACGATTGGTTTCGAAGTATGCTGAATTTAGTTACCGGCTGCTCTTCTTCGATGCAGGAGCCGCGTTTGCACAGCTATTC
>NZ_JBFRCY010000659.1:0-2631 GCF_052113305.1 Terriglobus sp. YAF25 | reverse complement strand
GAGCGGGAGAACCGGCCATCTTGATCAGTTGCCGTATGCGCTCCGCCACCTTCATCGCGGACTCAAGGGTCGCTCCCGGCAGTAGGAGAACAAACTCCTCGCCGCCGTAGCGGGCTGCAAAGTCATCTTTACCTCGCAGCGCCTGCTGGATCAACAAGGCCACGCGCTTGATCACTTCATCGCCGTACAGATGTCCCTGCGTATCGTTCACGATCTTGAAGTGATCGATGTCGATCATGACCGCGGAGATCGGCTGGCGCGTCTGTGCCGCGTGACCCCACAGTACTTCGAACTCCTTCTCGAAGGCAGAACGGTTCGCAAGCTGCGTCATCGGATCGTGAGTAGAGATCAGCTCTAGCTCACGATTGGCTTCGCTGAGCTCTACACGCTTCAACTCATTGCTCCGCAACAGCAGATAGGAGAGCCGTTCCTCACGCTCCAGGCTGTAGTTCGCAATCAGGATGAATACACCGCCCCAAAAGACCAGGCCTCCCATGTGCACCTTTTCGATCGGCTGCAGAAAGGGATCTTTCACAAGGAAGGCAATCGACGTGAGATTGCAGAAGAGCATGGATGCAATTGCGTAGTTGAAACGCAGCCGCATCACGATATTGGTCACCAGCAGGATCAGCATCAGGCTGACGGATGCATGCGTCGAGATCTGATCGGARACGTGCCAGTAAAGGATCACGGCACAAGTGGCGGCAACGCCCGCAAGCACAACGATAGAGCCTTCCCGAACGCGGGCGGATGGCTCTCGCCGGAGTACGCCATAGATCAGCAAAGCGACTGGCGTAAAGATACAGGTGCGCAGGAAAACCGCCAGCCAGATGCGCTGCGGCATCGCCTGATAATCGCCGATCAGAAACAGGTTGTAGATCAGAATGATGAGCAGGCCGTCCCGGCTCATCCGCAGCGCGCGCAGAGCTCCTACCGCGCCCTCGAACCGCTCTTCCAGCTCCCTGGGAAAACGCAGGGGGGCAAAACGCCCGGCTTTCAGACGGGCGATCTGCCGATCCAGCAGCAACTCCTGCGCATTGGCGGTATTCCGTACCACGGTACTTTCCACCGTAGACGTATATCGGCATCAATCCCATCACCCATTAGTGGAGTTTTCATTACGTTGGAGTAACGGCGCCTACCGCGAAGAGGCTAGGGCGTGTCATCAAACGCCTCAGGGATATCGACAAATTCGGGTACCCATACTCTGGGTGCCCCATCCATTGCATCGCAATGGGTGGGAAATTCGGGGTCCCCGGCGAACTTGGCTCGTTGGGGTGAACTATTCGAGTGAAGCTCGAACCGGGTGGGAGCATAGGGCCCCCGGCCAGCTTCGCTGGCTGGGGTAAAGGCGTGGGCTTCTTGAGCAATTCTCCTAATACTGTGGTGTTGGATACATCCGCGAATGCCGTTTTCTTTGCGGAAAACGGCGCAAATAGCCAGAACTTCGCTCTACACCTTTAGGAGAATTGCTCTAGCCCACGGTTTATAGGCTCAACATAGAAGCGGGCTGAAGCCGCTGAACACCCCAGCCAGCAAGCTTGCCGGGGGCCCGCTGCTCCCACAGTTTCAGCGTGCTCTGGACTACTCCCCTAAATTTCCATCGCGTACTGCCCTGAGACAAAGCCCGGAGGCGTCGGCTTTGGCTCCGCCGCCAGATCGAGGATCAGCCGCTCCAGCACCAGCCGCTTATCCGGCGGGCTGGAACGCAGCTCCAGGTCGGCCCTGGCAATAAGACGCAGAGCGCGCGTCAGCTCACGGCGTGTCTTATAGCGGCGTGCCTGCCGGATAAGATCTTCCGCCGCAAACGGAGGCATGCGGAACCCCTGCCACAGGGCCTGCCAGATAGCACGCGTATCGCGCACGTTCTTCTCCAGAATGATCAGCATCTGGCGGAAGGTACGCGCCAGCATGTAGAGGTGTCCGATCGCCGAGTCTTCCCCGCCGTCCGACGCATTCAACAGGCCATGCAGCAGCGCTAATGCTGCGGCGCGGTCATGGCGAGAGATCGCGTCGGTCAGCTCGTACAGCGAGCGCTGCTTGGCGGCGAGCACCTGGGTCTCGACATCGCCCAGCGTGATGCGGCCCTTGCCCAGGGTGTAGAGCAACAGCTTCTCCACCTCGGAGGCGATCAGCATCATGTCCGCACCGAGCGCATCCACCAACTCGCGGGCAGCATCCTGCTCAAAGTTCGCCTGCTGCTGGGCGGCATACTCAGTCACCCAGCGCACGGCATCGCCCTCGTCCACGCGGCCCATCTCCACCACACCGCACCAGTCGCCCAGCGTCTCGCGGATGCGATCGAACCGCTCCTTCTCCTGATAGTCCATGCGCCGCAGATCGGCGGGAATGCGGAGGTGATCCGCGACAAAGAGGATCAGCGCCTGCGGATTGGCAACGCGGAAGTAGGCGTCGATCGCGGCAAACTCGTCTTTCTTTGCGCCGCGGGTATAGAGGTTCTTCAGATTGCGGATGAAGATGACCTGGAAGGGCGCCATCAGCGACGGTGTTCGCGCAATATCCAGAGCGTCGAAGATCGAGGTCTCTGCCAGGTCCAGATCATGCAGGCAGAAGTCACGCAGATCGCCGGGCACAAACTGAGCCAGCACGGCCTTACGAGCCCGTTCCAAC
>NZ_JBFRCY010000658.1:0-2634 GCF_052113305.1 Terriglobus sp. YAF25 | reverse complement strand
CATGATGAGTTCGCCAACCTCGGAGGTGGAGCGCTCGCGTTCCGGCGAGTCCACCACATAGGCTTCGGTCTCGTCGACCACACGTTCCAGCTTTGCCGCCGAGACCGGACGCTTTTCGCAAGCGCGCAGAATGCCGGAAAGAACCTTCTGCCGGTCGAACTTCTCGCGGCGGCCGTCTTTCTTTACGACCATGTAGGGAATCTCGTCGATGCGCTCATAGGTGGTAAAGCGCTTATTGCAGCGCTCACATTCGCGCCGTCGACGTATGGAGTCGGCTTCTTTGCTTTCGCGAGAGTCAACGACCTTGTCTTGCGTAAATCCGCAGTAGGGACACTTCATTGGGATAACTTCATTTTATCAAGCCGATGTCTCGGCTGCGTGCTCACTGGCCTCAGCAACTTTACCGATAGAGATGCTTTCGATGCGTGAGAAGACCAGGCCGACGGGAATGATGCTGAGTGAGGTCACAATCAGAAGCAGCGCTCCACAGGCTGTAGAAGCCTCGATCGGCGCGCTGTAAAACGCCTGCATGGAGGCGGCGGTGGCAGCAATCTGGGTGAACCAGCCAATGACAGGAAGCTGCAGGAGCGATCCGCCGAGCGACGCGGCCATCAGCAGCATCACACTGGCAAAGGTGAGTGTTCCAAGCTGCGGGGTATGTACGAAGGCGTGGGTCGTCTGCAGGTACGCTCCGGCGATCATCGCCCACATGACGATGGAAAGGATGATGGTGACGACCAGCGAGCCAACGCTGGGAATGGCGCCCAATCCTTCGCGGAAGCCAAGGATCTTTTCGGCAACGGCTTCACCGAGCCCCTCCGAGAGCCGGCCCAGAACTGCTTTGGCCATGGCTGCCAGTGCAGAACCGGCGATCCGAATGGCGATTGCGAAGATAGCGATTGCGATGGTTGCCGCCAGCGAGAACGCGCCAACCCGGACAAAGGTCTCGTGGTGTGGCATGTTCTTGGGCAGAAAGAGCAGTGCCGTCGAAAAGACCAGGGCCGCTGATCCCAGGTCAAACATGCGCTCCAGGGTATAGATCRCGATCTGAGGCGCGATCGAGGTCCTGGTGCGTTTAGCGATGATGTATGGGCGTGACAGGTCCGCCAGACGTCCGAAGATGGCGACTGCGGTAAAGCCGATGAAGTGCGACCCCGTCAGCGAGAGCGGCGAAACCTTGCGGAGCTTCCCCAGCAGGATGGTCCAGCGCCAGGAGCGGAAAAGATAAGTTCCCCAGATCAAGCCAATGCCGGCAGTGACGTGCCTATAGTCGATCAACCGAAGCTGGCGCACAAACAGCCCGAAATCGAAGTGGATCTTCGACCGGAAGAAATAGATCAGGATGGCAAGAACTGCGAGTACCGCCAAAGAGACCGGAGTTTTCTTGTCCTTCATTGAGCCTGGGCCTGTGCCGTTGCGTTGCGGGTCTGCGCCTCGAGTTTACGCCGGTTGAATTCGTGAATGACGCGTGCTACGTAGGCACGAGTTTCCCGGTAGGGAGGGATGCCATGATAGCGATCTACCGCTCCAGGACCTGCATTGTAGGCCGCCAGCGCCATGGCCATATTGTCGTGATAACGGGTCAGCAGTGTGTCCAGGTAGGCCGAGCCTCCATTGACGTTTTCGCCAGGGTGGAAGCTGTTGTGAACACCGAGTTCGCGGGCAGTGCCGGGCATGAGCTGCATGAGTCCCTGCGCCCCGGCGCGGGATACTGCGGCAGGCCGGTTGTTGCTTTCGGCACGAACGACCGCGGCCAGCAGGTCGGCGTCGACGCGATGTGCTGCCTCGGCTGAAGCTAGCAACTGTTGCAACTCGGCGGGCGTCAGCGATGTCTCGTCTTTTGCCACTGGTTCTTTCGGCTCCGGTCGAATAGACGGCGCCGGCGCCTCGAAGAATTCAGCCTGAGCGATGGCTTCCTGTGGAACTTCGAGGTAACTCTGTTCGCTGGTGTAAAGCCGTACCCGGCCGGGCTCTGCCGCTGCTTCACGGCGTACGCAGTCCAGCGTAAAGCCTGTGCGCAGCGTGATGTGCTCGGCGGCGAAGGCGGTCGCGCTGAGCAGACAGAGAGTTAGGACGCGGACGAACACTTGCTTAAGCCTACCGAATTTCGGGGGAAACGTCGCTTAAGAAAGCTTTTAGCTTTTAACCGGCGAGGAGACGAAGTAAAAAGAAAATCGCGACGCCGGCAAAGAAGACAAGCGCCATGCGAATACCGGGCTCACGGTTCACCTCCGGGACCAAGTCTGTGGCGGCCACATAGATGGTGACACCCGCAGAGACCGGCAGACCAATGTGGACCCATGAGGGGAAGATGTTGATAAGAAAGACCCCGGCCAGAGTAGCCAGCCCCAACGAAAGAGCAGCATTCAGGGCCGTTTTACGGGACTGCCCGCTGGCCAGCATGACCGAGGCCACGGTGAACCCTTCGGGTAGCTTGTGCAGGAAGACTGCCAGAAAGACGATGTAACCCAGCCAGTTCGAGATCAGGAAGCCTGAGGCAATCGCCACGCCGTCGAAGAGCGTGTGAACACCTAGACCCAGGAGCACGATGTAACCCAGCCAGTTCGAGATCAGGAAGCCTGAGGCAATCGCCACGCCGTCGAAGAGCGTGTGAACACCTAGACCCAGGAGCAC
>NZ_JBFRCY010000657.1:0-3216 GCF_052113305.1 Terriglobus sp. YAF25 | reverse complement strand
CAACGAGTCCTTCGCGCCAACCGAGGCTGATGAAGCTAACGATCATGACCACTGCGAGAGCCACAAAGAACTTCAGCATGAACTCATCCACTGCTTCACGGATGTTTACTGCCTGATCCGTCACCTTGGTGAAAGTGATGCCGGCAGGAAGATCAGCGGAAATCTTCTTCTGTTCGGCCACAAGAGCTTTACCAAGGTCCAGACCGTTCCAGCCCTCCTTCATCACGATGCTTAGAAGTAAGGCCGGTTGGCCATTATGACGAATAAGGTAGGTTGCGGGATCCTCGTATCCGCGCTTTACATCGGCAACATCGGAGAGCTTGAGGGTGCGCCCGCCGGCGACAATCGGCGTGTCTCGAATCTTCTGGAGATCGTCGAACGCTCCATCCAGGCGAATGTAAACCTGCTGAGCTTTCGTATCGATAGATCCGGATGGAGTGACCGCATTCTCGCGAACCAGCGCGTCGAAAATATCTCGTGCGCTTACTCCCAGCGTCGCGAGCCGTGGATACGAGAACTCGACAAAAATACGTTCCGGCCGTTCTCCTACGATGTCAATCTTTTTTACACCCGGGAGGCCACACCGCTGCAACAGTAAACACCTTAATGGTGAAGCTGGGATCTTCTGCGCGTCCCAGTTTGAGGAAGGCAAAGATACCGGCGGCGGCGATCGCAATCAGCAAGAAGAGAGTGATCGCCTTTTCGCGGACCGCGAGGGCCGAAAGGTTTAGAAACTGCTTCTCGGCATGTTCGCGAACATCGGGTCCAGAGATGCCATGCTCATGGTGCAGCTTTTCGGTGTTGTCTGACGTATAGTGATCGCTCATCGAACTTCTCCCTTGGCTTCTACCCGCACGCGTTCGCCATCGTGAAGGAGATGAACTCCAAGGGCCACGACCTCTTGTCCTGGACGCAGGTTACCGCTGATGGTTGCCAGCTCTTCATCGAGCTGGCGCACTTGTACAGGTTGAAATGACACTGTGGACGTAGGTTGGTTCAGGACCCAGACCCCCGGTCCTCTTCCTCGATCGACGATGGACGACGCCGGTATTTGCAAGATGTCCATTCCCGGATCGCCGGAGAGACGGACGGTAACGGTCGCTCCCAGTGGGGCGTTCGCGGCARCGCCTTCGAGAACATACCGTGCCTCAAAGGTGCGTGTCTGTGGGTCAGCGGCATTAGAAAGCTGCCGCAATCGAACTGGGACTCTCGTCGTGCTGCCGTAGAGGGTTGCGTATGCGGTCGATCCAATCGCCGGTCTCAATGTCTCCGGTAAGCTCACGGTGGCTTCTCTCGGGCCGGATCGGGCAAGCTTAACGACCGTTTGGCCTGCCGCTACCACTTGTCCGGGCTCGACTTCGGTCTCGATAACTACGCCATCCGCATCCGCAACAAGTTGCGAGTAATCGTCCTCATCTCGCGCAACTTGCTCCTGAGCCTTGGCGGCAGCGAGCTCAGCCTGTGCCGCATCGGATGCAGCCTTGATCTGATCGTAGATGGAAGCGGAAACCGCGCCGCTCTTGACCAAACCGCGATACCGGGACTCATCGGCCGCCGCTTGAACAGCTTTTGCCTTCGCTGCAGCGACGGTTTCTGATCGCGCCGTGATGGCATGGACGTAGTCGGTCCGATCGATCGTCATAAGCAGTTGTCCGGCACGGACAAACTGCCCCGTGTCGACTAACCGCTTCGTAACCTTGCCGGGGATTCGGAAGCCCAGATCGCTCTCTACACGCGCAGATACCACGCCCGTGAATGCGCGATCTGCTCCGGAGTGTGAGCTTACTTCAACGATGCGAATCAGCTCCGGCTCCGTTCTCGGGTCTAACTCCCGCTTCTGACTGCAACCAGCCAGGCTGACCACGAGACCGGTAATAACCAGGGCGGCGTAACTGAAATTCATCTTTTTCATATGGCGATCCTTCTTGAAGTTTTCGATTTTGATCATTGGAGCCAGCCGCCCCCGAGAGCGCGATAAGAGCCGACTGCTGCGCGTGCCGCACTCTCTCGAGCTACTGCCAGGTCATCCTTGGCGACAAGCAATTGGCGATCGGCGTCGAGCACATCCGTAAGGCCGATGACTCCCGCGGCATAGGACTCTTCCGAGCGGTCGCGCACACGCTGTAGTTCAGCAATCTCACGAAGGATCTCATTGCGGCGATTCTCCGATTGGACGAGGAGACTGAAGGCGTCTTCAACGTCTTCAGCGGCGTGCAGGACGGAGCTTCGATACTGGAGCAGGGCTTCAGCATTCGCGCCTAGCGCTAGCTGCACTTCTGAGGCGACACGGCCGAAATCGAAGAGTCTCCAGCGAAGACCAACTACACTGGCGGGCTGAAATCCCTGCTGCTCGAAAAGGTGTGCGGGCGCGACCGCCTGAGATCCGACGATGCCTGAAAGGGAGAGCTTGGGATAGTATTCGGCGATTGCCTGGCCAATGTGAGCATTTGAAGCAGCAACCATTCGCTCAGCAGCGATGATGTCAGGTCTCCTGCGTAATAGATCCATGGGCGTGCCGAAGGCGGAAATTTCCGGTACATCGGGAATGTCGGCCACCGACGTCAACTCCGCTGCGTAGGTTCCCGGCTGGGCTCCCATCAGGACATCAAGCCGGTTGAGCTGTGCCTCCAGGGAAACCGTAATCAGTGGAATGGTCGCCCTGGCTTGCGACAGTACAGCTTGTGCCTGAGCCAGTTCGCGGTCAGAAGCGATGCCCGCATCCCTGCGCTGCTGCACGAGCTCGACGAGATGGTTGTCCRTGGCGATTTGCTCTTTGGCAAAGTTCAGGCGAGCTTGTGCGCCACGTATCTGCAGGTAAGCATCGGCGGCTTCCGCAGCCACTGTGATCCTGGTTCCCGTTTGGGATGCTTCAGCTGCCTGGGCTTCAGCAGTTGCCGCCTCGGCTCCTCTTTTCAAACCGCCGAACAGATCTGTTTCCCAACTCGCGGCAATTCCTAAGTCGTAATAGTTCTGATTGCGGTCATAGCCGGGCAGGTGCGAGGCAAGACGACCGGTCGTGCTTTCTGTCGACTGGTGAATTGTGGTGGTCGAAGCATTGAGATTTCCTGCTGGCATCCGCTGCGCTCCTGCTCCCCGTGCAGCGGCGCGCGCCTGCTGCACTCGCGTCATGGCAGCGGCAAGGTCGAGATTCTGGTCCAGTGCCCGCTTCACGATCCTTGTCAGCTCAAGGTCATGGAAGCCTGTCCACCACTGATC
>NZ_JBFRCY010000656.1:0-2644 GCF_052113305.1 Terriglobus sp. YAF25 | reverse complement strand
GAACAGTGAAGTGGTTTAACGACGCCAAGGGGTTTGGCTTCATCAGCCGCGAGAATGGCGAGGATGTGTTCGTACACTACTCCGCCATTAACACGACCGGCTTCAAGAGCCTGCAGGAAGGCCAGGCGGTTCAGTTCAACGTCGTCAAGGGACCGAAGGGCTGGCAGGCAAGCGACGTGCAGCCCCTGTAGCACGCTGCAACACCTTTCGAGGACAGGATGTAAAGCAAAACGGCAGCCCTCGGGCTGCCGTTTTGCTTTAATCACGTGCGCCGGCGACGTGCGCACTAAGATCGTCCTCGTCTTTCAGACCGCGATACCCTTTGTAGTTTGCGGCTGCGCTTCCGTTAAAGTTCAGAAACAACAGCGCCCGCAGACTTCCCGTGGCATCCATGTGCGCTGGAAGCCACAGTGAAGGTTGCACCCGTTCCTGCTCGACGGTAAACCGCGTCCCCTTGCGGATATCGACCAGCAGACCTCCGGCGATCTTGAAGTCCCGGATGAAGCTGGCGTCGACCCGCATCACCGAGCGATCGGCCTCGTCCACGGCGATCGTCGCTGTCAGGCAGCGGGTTACCTCTTCGAAACGATTGCGAGTGGGAATATTGGGGTCGCCCTCATAGTCGAGCAACAGGACGGAGCGTCCATCGACAACTCCATGGCGTGGATTGGAGAGCCGGCCAAGCTCCAGCAGGCGCGAGACCGCGATCTCAGAGTTCGGCGGATGCGCCTTACGCTCCCGTGCTTTGTTGATCTGCTTGCGGATATTTTCGTCGTCTTTGCGCTGCTCCTCGTCGGTCAGCGCGTGGCCGTTATGACGCAGTGTACGGATGACCTGGAAACCGTCTTCCGTTACCGCTTCAATGTCTCGCTCTTCCTGCTTTTTAAGTTTTCCGGTGTGGTCGAACTCCAGGCGCGATTCATGCCCCTGGTAAAAGATCTGTTTCCGGAAGGTTTCCGCGGCATGCTGATGGGCAATGAGTTCGGGAACAAGCGTTGTCAGGTCAACCTGCTGTGCGGAGGCGCAGCACGGAAGAACTGAAAGGAAAACAGCAATTTGAAGAAGCGTCCTGGTGGTGGATCGTTCGAAACCAGAGCTTCTCCTGACGGCGGAGCACTGAGTTGGGAAGATCATGCACCAAGAATGGAGCACCCGGTTTACGGCCTGATGACGGCGATGCGACGGTTTCGCGAAAGTTCGCGGGTATCTCGGTGACTAAAGCATTTTTCCTGCAGGTGTAGTGCAGGGCTTGCGCATCTATGGGCGTTTTCCGCAATGAAAACGCCGCTGCACGCTCCTCCCGGGATACCCAGCAACAGGAAAAATGCTCTCTACTCCGGCTTAGCCTGTTCTTCAGAAACCTTGGTGACGTCAGGAAGGATGGTTACCGTTGCATCCAGCTTGCGGTAATCATAGAAGCGCTGCTTTCCGGCGCCCTGAAATCCCTTGAAGAGCAACACCCGGCCATCGACGTTAACGTCCAGCGTCTCCGGCAGCCAGATCTCTCCACGCACCAACGCCTGCGTCCAGGTAAAACGAGACCCCTTGTGAACGTTCGCCAGCATGCCTCCGCCGACTTTGAAGTCGGAGGCGAGGTGGGCCTCCAACCGCGAGACCACCTGGTCCTGCTCATCGATGGCCACCGTCCCGTCGAGCCGGCGCATAATCTCATCGGAGAGTCCGCTGGTGTCTGCCTTGGGATTGCCGGTGAAGTCGTAGAAGATCTGGTCGCGCCCGTTCACGCGGATCCGGCGGCCGTTGGAGAACGTGGCCAGCTTCAGTAAGCGTGAGACGGAAAGGTTCACATCCCCGCCGTGCTTCGGCTTTTTGCCGGCTTTCAGATCGGCCACCTCTTTATCGACGTGCTCCTGCTCCTTCTTTGCATCGGACGGGGAAAGTTCCTTGCCGTTATGGCGGAGATGGCGCCGCACCTCCGTTCCGTTCAGAAAGAAGACCTCATACTCCTCGGTTGTCTGCTTTTTACTGCCTCCGTCCTTATCGAGCTCATCCGCTGTCTGCTGCATGGTGCAGATGTATTTGCGGCGCAGCGACTCCAGCTCATCCTGGTGTGTCCGGACCCCGGCGAAGAGAGTCGCGAACTCCGGCAGCGGAGCTGTGCTGGCGGCTGACGCAGAGGTGGCGGGCTCCTGCGCGGTAACCGGCGCGGCAAGGAGGAAAGCGAGCAACAGGGAGCGCAGAGGCATGACAGTGATACGCATCAAGAGAAGATTCGTTCCTATGCCTGGTTTCATTTCCGGGGTATGCTGGCAACCATGATACGACTGCTCATCGAGTGGCTGCTGAATGCCCTGGCGCTGGTGATCACCGCCTACGTGGTACCGGACTTTGAAGTGGATGGCTTCGGACCCGCTGTCATCGGAGCCCTGGTGGTAGGTCTGCTGAATGTCACTCTCGGATGGCTGCTCAGCATTTTCACCTTCCCGCTCGTCTGGCTGCTGCCGCGGCTGATGATGCTGTTGATCGATGCAGTTGTGCTCTATGTCGCAGCCAAATTTGTACCTGGCTTCCGGATCAAAACTTTTCTGGCGGCCTTCATCGGCGCCATCGTTCTGGTGCTGATCCACATCGTCTTCTCGTACGTCTGAGAATGAAATCTCTATACCAGCCTGGGCTGCGCCTAGGC
>NZ_JBFRCY010000655.1:0-2646 GCF_052113305.1 Terriglobus sp. YAF25 | reverse complement strand
GAATATCCCATATCTCGGCTCTGCCGAGATGTGGGATATTCGGGTCCCCGACGAACTTCGTTGGGTGATAAAGCGATGGGCGGGATATCTCGCGAAGCGAGATCCGGATCTACTCCACGGACAACTGACCTGTACCGACCGCCCCCGCCAACTCCAACCTCTTCCCTGCCCCGGCCTGACGCTCCCGATACGCAAGCCCCAGCGGAAAAACATGGAACGTCAGCACGGATTTCGCCTCCACCACAGCCTCAGTTCCCTTGGCTGGCGCGTCCCCAAGCTCGTTCGTGCCTTTCTTGCCCAGGATCACAATGACATCGCTCAGCACTTCCTCTTGCCCAACCGCTTCCACCTGCAGCGAAAGCTCTCCCGCGCTGTCGATCTCCCCTGCCTTGGCAACGGCAACCACCGTAACCGTCACCGGAGCTCCCACAGCGAAGGTCCGGCCCTCGAGAGTAACGGCCGCGGTAAGCTGACCGCGCAGTACCTGACCGTTCCGGGCATCCGCGGAGCTGACACGCTCCTGCATCTGAACCTTCAGCAGCGTTCCAGAACTTTCGCTCGCGCCCGGAGTATCGGGTGTCGGTGATTGCTGCGCCGCACTCGAGCCGAGGAACAGAAGCATCCCCATCAGAAAGATCAAAACCCGATCGAACATGTCTTTTGAGAACTCCTGATGGGAACAAACTCCCGATGGAGTACTGAGCCCTATTCTCTAGGACCACTGTCCCATGGTGGAAGTTGTAAGGGAATCGCGCCTATCCCACCATCAGAAAATRCTGCGTCCCTTTTACCGGAGCATCCAGGCGACGGAAAAGAGCCTGCAGATCCCGATTATTGTGCACGAAATCGATCTGCGAGGTATCGATCACCAGCAGATCGCTGGCCGTGTAGCGGGAGAAGAAGTGCTCATACGCCTCGATCACCGTCTCCAGGTACTCCTCGCTGACAGCACGTTCCCCAGGAACGCCCTTTCGTTTCAGTCGCGTACGCAGCACGTCGGGCGTCGCCTTCAGGTAGATCACCAGGTCAGGCGTCGAAAGGTTAGAACGCATGGGCTCGTAAAAGCGGTTATAGAGCTTCAGCTCATCGTCCCCCAGGTTCAAGCAGGCAAAGAGCTTGTCTTTCTCGAAGATGTAGTCGGAAACAACGCTCTGGCGCACAAGACCACCGCCGGCCTTCCGCTCCGCAGCCTGTAACTGGCTATACCGAGCCTCGAGAAACCACATCTGGGTGGCAAAGGCTATGCCCGCTTCCTGCCGGTAAAAGCGGTCGAGAAAAGGATTGTCTTCGGGCTCGGTAACGCGATGCGCCTCCATCTTTTCAGCCAGCATGCCTGCCAGGGTCGATTTCCCCACACGGATGGGACCTTCAATGGCGATGTAACTGGGCAAATCGAACAGCATGACGAAACCCTCCAGAAAGGCGAATAAAAAGCAAAATATCACCCGCCGGATACCGCGCCAAGTAACGAACGAAGCACATGGCAGGGCTCTTCCATTTCGATATATCCATATCCCAATAACCGATGTAACTGGATTCACCTCAGTTCCCTACCGCGCTTACGTCTCCAAAGAGCATTATTAAGAGGCATGCTTTCCCCTGTACTTGCCGGAGCGGCGGTTGCCGCTGGCATCGGTGTTTCTGTGTACGCAGCCTATCGTCCGGAATCCCAGCTCTATGGCGCCACTCTCATTGCCGGGTCAGACCCAGGACAGGCCGCACTCACCTATGACGATGGCCCCAATCCTGATGCAACACTGCGGCTGCTCGACATCCTGGCGCAGCACCAGGTCCATGCGACCTTCTTCATGGTGGGCAGCTTTGTGAAAGCAGAAGCGGTGCTGGCGCGGCGCGTCGCTGCTGCCGGACACCTGATCGGCAATCACACCCTCACCCACCCGAACCTGGCCATCACCTCATCGCGAGAGACACGGCGTCAGCTCACCGAGACCAACGACATCCTGGAGCAAACCCTGGGACAGAAGATCCGCTTCTTCCGTCCTCCCTTCGGAGCCCGCCGCCCCGCCACGCTTCGCATTGCGCGCGAGCTCGGTCTGATCCCCGTGGAGTGGAATGTCGCCGCGCAGGACTGGAATCCCGCATCGCCGCAGCAACTTCTGGAGCGCCTGGAGAGGGGCATCGCCGCCAATCGGAAGAAAGGCCGCGCCTCCAACCTTCTACTGCATGACGGCAGCCATCTTGGGCTGGGAGCCAAGCGCATGCCCACCGTGGAAGCTACCTCTCTGTTGCTGGAAAGAAATATCAGGAACCTGACATTTGTCACTCCCGAAATTTGGGTTTAAGCTCCTACAATTTCCTCACGGCATCCACGTTCTAGCGTTAGAGCATTTTTCCCTATAGGAGTAACGTGGAGCTTCCACATCTATGGGCGTTTTCCGAAATGAAAACGCCGCTGCACAGCCCTTCCGGGATACTCAGCAATAGGGAAAACGCTCTTTAGAGGAAAGACCCATATGAGCACGCAGACCCAGGCACAGGCGCCTCCGCACGTTCACCCGGAACCGATGTCGATGCGTGAGGTATTGAAGATCAACACTATGCGCCGGCTCTGGTACGCCCAGGTGGTCTCGAACTTCGGCGATTTTCTTGCGCTGTTCGCCGTCATCAGTGTGCTGACCTTCAACC
>NZ_JBFRCY010000654.1:0-2652 GCF_052113305.1 Terriglobus sp. YAF25 | reverse complement strand
CTTCTAGACCATATTCGCGGAATCGTTTCGCAGCCAAATTCACGATCCGCTGATGGGTCTCGGCTTTTTCTGCCTGCGAATGCCCCATGGATGCTCACCCCCCTACGTAGATGAGTTTATTTGAGCGCTGCTGACCGCGACAGTGGATCGAGCGTGAGAGTGTAGTTGTCTTCAAATCGGAACCCGACAGCTGCCTCAACGCTGACGTCGAAACTGGCGGGATTGAGGCTCTTTACTCTTTGGTTTTTACTGACAAAAATGGCGCAATAACTGCCACACACTGGATGAGTGCTGCAGCACGTTTTCAACCGACTTGTTAGCTCGATAGCCTCTGGTTCGACTGCGACCTCACACAATTCGGCCACACTATCGCATAAATGAAGAGTTTGCCAGTCGCGTGTTCGCGAACCATTGCTGCTGCTAAAGATCACGAATCTCGCGTACGTGGTGTCTTTAGCAAGCGATTGGCATAGCTACTGAGCCATGCAGTCTGCCGACGAAGACGGCTATTCTGATTTGATGAGCGATGCGGATATTTTCAGCGGCCATGATGAAACGCAGGAGACTGTGTTTCTCAATTCAGTCGGCACACGGTTTCGCCCGGATCTCGCTTTCCCGAAACTATCGGAGGACATGCTTGAGCGACTTCGATCTTATGGGGAAGAAGAAGATGTAGATGCCGACATTTGTCTATACAGTCATGGCGATCGGAATATCGATCTGTTCATCGTGCTGGAAGGCGGTATAGACATCATCCTGCCCGACGCTCAGGGCGGAAGCAGGGTCTATAACCAGATCCGTGAATTGAATTTCAGTGGAGAACTCAACCTCTTCAATTCCCAAGGCGCCGTTGTCGAGGCCCGGACGATCGCGCGGAGTCGACTATTGCGTATTCCGCGAAACAAGTTGAGGGAGTTGATGCGTGCCGAAGGAGATATCGCCAACCTTCTTGTTCAGGCTTCCGTCTGGCGTCGGCTACGGATCGTTGAGGCGGCCGTGAGTGGGGTCACGTTGAAAGGATTTCCTGACGACCCTCAAATGATCCTTCTTCGGCGATTCTTTCTTCGCAATACCTATCCCCATCACGTAACCGAACTGACACCGGACGATCTCGACGCGAGCGATGCTGCGAGGTCCTATCCGATTGTTCTCTTGCCCGACGGTCGGCGCTTGGAACGCCCCGCAATCCCCGCCTTGGCGGACGAATTAGGCATCACGGAAATCCCTGATGCCTCGATCGTTTTCGATGTCGCGGTAGTCGGCGCGGGGCCTGGAGGACTGGCTGCCGCCGTTTACGCAGCATCCGAAGGGCTTTCGACGGTAGTCATTGAGGCTGTCGCTCCAGGAGGTCAAGCTGGAACAAGCTCGAAGATCGAAAATTACTTGGGGTTCCCGACAGGAATTAGCGGGCAGCAGCTTGCGACCCGCGCTCAGATGCAAGCTCTCAAATTCGGGGTAGACTTCGCAATCGCACGCGAGGTGATAACCATCGACCCCACAGATGGCATTCACAAGTTGACTTTGGCCGGCGGTCACACGATTCGCACGCGATCCGTCGTCGTGGCGACCGGTGCGCAGTATCGTACGCTTGAGGTCAAGAACTATAGGACCTATGAGAATCGCGGCTTGTATTATGCCGCGACGCCTATGGAAGGCGTGTTTTGCAAAGACCGAGAGGTGATCGTTGTAGGCGGCGGAAACTCCGCAGGACAGGCTTCGCTGTTCCTCTCCGGCATTGCCAAGCATGTGCACCACATCGTGCGGGGAGCCTCCCTCGCCAGCACAATGTCCCAGTATCTGATCTCGCGGATTGAGAAGTCTCGACACATCACGCTTTATCCGAATTCCGAAATCGTGGGGCTTGAAGGAGAGCCATCTTTGAGTCGGGTCATTTGGCGCAATAGCCTAACCGGCGAGGACATCGCTCGCGAGGCCGGAGTCGTTTTCGTCATGATCGGCGCTGAACCGAACACAGGCTGGCTGTACGGCACGGTCATGCTGGACACCAAGGGTTTTGTGATGACAAACGTCGCCGATGGATCGACAAGCGGTCCATATGCAACTAGTGCCCCCGGCATTTTCGCAATTGGAGACGTACGTGCGAACTCGGTTAAGCGAATTGCCTCCGCTGTAGGAGAAGGGTCGGTGGTCATCTCGGATGTCCACCGTTACCTCTCAACTTCTCGAGACCAACCTTGAAAACTGAGAGCGGCATTGGATCGATTCATTCCCCTCAGCCGGTCTTCCCGAGTTGCGCTGCTTGCGACAACGTCTGACTGACTAGGGTGTCATCTGACGTTGTCGCTAGATCGTAAGGCTCTCCTCAAGCGGCGCTGTGCAGATTGTGCCGAGYCGCTTGCACGGTCCTCTCCAATTCATCAAGCCCAACGCGCGCAGGGTCGTCTGCAGTGCTGGAATGTGAAGGCGGGGCTTGCCCTGGAGTTAAGACTGCGGAACCCGCTGGCGCCGCGTGCAGATACTTTTCAAGTTCATCGAAACCCGCTCGAATTGCATCCTGGGAACTGTCACGAACTATGTCCAAACTATTAGCAGAAGATGTCATCATTGCCTCCCGGTCGAGTCACTCAACCGCCACCTAGTGGATGCGTCGGCAGCACCGCAAGAAATGTCAATAAAGGCGCATATTCTGCC
>NZ_JBFRCY010000653.1:0-2653 GCF_052113305.1 Terriglobus sp. YAF25 | reverse complement strand
GGAGACACAGCCGGCCTCGCAGGCAGACTGCTTCAGTTATCGCAGAACCGCGTTCTGCTCGACGCTGCGGCCATGACAGCACGGCTTGAGACCTGCCCGCGATTCTCTTCGGAGAGATTTCGGGCGGAGCTGAAGAAACTCTATGAACGCGTAGTCCCAACAACAACACGGCAGCGGCATACACCTAACCCGCATGAGCTCGGTTCTCTTGTCCGCTGCCAGGTGAACGCGAAAAGCAGTACAGAACACGACTTCAAAACGAAGTTCCTCGAGTAGTCACATTTCGGGGAACAAGGGGTTCTATGCCCAGAATTGCTCTCTTCCAGGACTATCTTGCACAGAACGGCGGTGCAGAACGGGTAACCGAAGCTATCCTCCGGACGTTACCCGGCGCAGATCTTCACACCACAATGGCGGTGCCTGAGCGGCTGCCCCCATATCTTCGCGATGCAGATGCGACGACGACCTGGATGCAGGCACTGCCTGCCAAGGCCAAATGGTACCGTCAATATTTCCTTCTATATCCATTCGGTGTAGAGTCGGCGAATCTGACGGCATACGACCTCATCGTCAGCAGCTGCTGCGGATATGCCAAAGGCGTGAAGCGCAGCAAAAACGCGATTCATGTCTGCTACTGCCATAATCCGATGCGCTGGGTGTGGCGCTTTCCTGAATACATCGCGCGCGAACACTTCAATAAACCTACAAAGATGCTTCTGCATCTTATGGTCCAAGGCTTAAAGAAGTGGGAAATGCAGGCAGCCACGCGGCCCGACTTCTTCATCGCAAATTCGCATATCGTGGCGAACCGTCTCAAACAAGCCTTCGGTGTGGATGCAGTTGTCATCGAACCTCCGATCGTTACATCGCGGTTCTGGGTGAGCAAAGAAACCGAGGATTATTACCTGATTCTCTCTCGCTTGAACGCCTACAAACGAATCGACCTCGCGGTCGAAGCATGCACGCGAACCAATCGGCGGCTGATTGTTATCGGTGATGGTCCAGCCCGCGAATCGCTCGAGGCTATGGCAGGACCAACCGTTACCTTCCTTGGGCGTCAGTCCGATGCCGACGTCAATCGCTATGCGAGYCGTTGCCGCGCTCTGATCTTTCCAGGCGAGGAAGACTTTGGGATGGCTCCGCTTGAGATCAATGCGGCGGGCCGGCCTGTGGTGGCCTACGATGCCGGAGGAGCAACGGAGACCGTGGTGGAAGGCATGAATGGCGTCCGCTTTGGCGAACAAACCGTCGACTCACTGATAGAGGGGCTGGAAAGACTGGAAAGCCAGCAATGGGACCCAGCGGCTATCCGGAGAAATGCGCAGCGTTATGACATCAATGTGTTTCAGGAGCGTCTACTGGGCTTTCTCGACAGCGTATCGCCTGCAGTTCATAGCTTGAAGTTGTTACAGCGGAGGGCTGGATGAGCGTGTCGTCCACAGAATCGATCTCACCACCGAAGTCGGCCGAAACAAGCGCTGGACACGGTGCGCGTGCGGTCGTTCATTCCATCGCCAGCAAGGTTCTCATTCTTGCGCTTCAGGCCTCCACAGGGATACTTACCGCTCGGATGCTTTTACCCTGGGGCCGCGGCGAACTGGCGGCGATGATCTTGTGGCCTCTCTTCATTGCCAGCGTTACGACACTGGGCGTTCCCAGTTCTCTCATCTACTATCTGCGGTTTCGCCCTGAAGATCGAGAAGAACTGATTGCGAATGGCTTTTTCATGGCGACGATACTGGGTATGTTTGCCACAGCAGGCACCGTGTTCCTGCTTCCCCACTGGCTGCATCAATACTCGCCGTCGACCGTACATGCCGCGCAATGGTTTCTCATCACCGTGCCGCTCTGCTCCGTCACTCTCGTCGGCCGCGCAGTGCTTGAGGCATCGCACGACTTCTCCGGCTCGAATGCAATCCAGATCATCACACCCTTCGCAACGCTGATTGGTCTTTTATGTTTTGTGGTCGCCCATCATCTTACGCCATTCACCGCCGCGATCGCATACATCGCCGCGTCCGGCCCGGCGTTCTGGTATATGGCCGCGCGCTTGCGGCGAGTCTCCGCAAGAGTTGTACCTGCGCGCATGGCGACCGTGAAGCAGATCCTGAGCTATGGAATTCGTTCGTACGGAATCGACGTATTAGGAACACTGACACTACAAGTCGACCAGGTACTGGTAGTAGGCATGCTGAGTCCCAGCGCGATGGGATCGTATGTAGTTGTGTTGAGTCTGTCCCGGATGCTCAACCTCTTCCAAAATTCAGTAGTCATGGTGCTCTTCCCCAAAGCCGCGGGGCGTTCCGCAGACGAAGTCATCGCTATGACAGGCGACGCCGTACGCGTAAGCGGACTTGTGACGGCAGCATGCGGCATCTTCGTCTGTCTCGCCGGCCCGCTCCTGTTGCGCCTGCTTTATGGCCGTGAATATGTTGAGGCCGCCGGCGTGCTGCGCATCCTGGTTCTGGAAGTAGTGCTCTCGGGGGCTGTCTTTATTCTGGCTCAGGCCTTCATGGCTCTCGATAGGCCAGGTGTAGTCACCGTTCTTCAGGGGGTCGGGCTTTCATTCAGCATTCCGATGATGCTCGTGCTGATTCCCCGCTATGGAATCTACGGAGCAGCAGTGTCGCTTCTTACATCGACGGTCGCAAGT
>NZ_JBFRCY010000652.1:0-2666 GCF_052113305.1 Terriglobus sp. YAF25 | reverse complement strand
GTGCAGGATGAGTCGATGGGCGAGGATGTGAAGATTACCGTCATCGCCACCGGCTTCAAGCAGGAGATGCCGCAGCGCCGCGAACGCATGTTGCAGGAGGCGATGGAGCCTGCAGTCCGCTATGACGCTAGGCCTTCGGCGATGCCGCGTTTTGCCAGCGAGACTCCGGTCATGCAAAAGCTAGAGATTCCGATTGCCCAGCGGCCCGAATCGCCATCGGTCTTCGAAGACGAGTTCTTCCTGACGGGCCGCGAGCGTCGTGAGTCGGCTGTTCCGCCGCCACAGCAGTGGGTAGAGACTACGCCGGAAATGACGGCTCCTGCACCGGATGAACAGCCCCAGCCGATCGCGGCTGCCTCGGCAGTGCCTGAACCGGTGGCTACTTTTGCCTCCACTCCGTCGGCTACCGTACGCCAGGAGCAGGATGAGCTTGATATTCCAGCGTTTCTACGTCGTGGAGGCATGTAAAAACTGCGTTCCGTATTGGGCTTACGCATCTAAAGTTGTATGGCGCTAGGGCTGATCGATTTTGATCAGGTCAAGGTAGGATAAAAAGTATCAAAATCGGCGCTTAGCACGGATTGGCGCAGGGATGTGCGACGCATGATTCAGGGCTTCAGGAATTTTTTTCTTCCGGGACTAGTTGTAGGTATTCTCGCTGTTTCCACCGCCGTAGCCGCACTGGCGGCCGACCCCACGCCGACAGGTACAAGGCGCACCCGGGGAGCCTCCAAGGTACAGGAGAGTACTCGCGGAAAGGCGCACCTTGCCGGTCTGCAACATAGCCGCCGCGCCGGAAAATCGACAGCAACCGCTAAGGCGGCTCCTGCTGCCAGGTCAAAGGCTGTTGCCACAAAGGGAAAGCGTGGCGCTGCACCGCGACTGGCAGTTAAGCGAACCCGCGCCGGCCGTTTCTCTGAGCGGTTTACGGCCAGCTCCTTCGCGGACAATCTGACGCTGGGCGATGTCGCTACCGGAGAAGATCCGGTAGTCCGTGAGTCGCTGATTCAGGCTCTTGGCAATATGAATGGCACCGCGGTGGCGATCGATCCCACCAACGGCCGCGTTCTGGCCATGGTCAACCAGAAGCTGGCGCTGTCGCGCGGAGCTGAACCCTGCTCCACCATCAAGCTGAGCGTCGCTTTGGCGGCTCTCTCCGAAGGCATGATCAAGCACGACACGCCGGTCAACCTCGGTGGCCACTACAACGTGGATCTGGACTACGCCCTGGCCAAGTCGGTGAATCCGTACTTTGAGGTTCTGGGCCGCCGGATGGGCTTTGAGCGCGTCAAGCACTACGCCAACATGTTTGGCCTGGGCGAACTGGCCGGCTACAACATTGATGGCGAGCAGCTCGGCGTCTATCCCGACGAGGAACTGCCGGAGAAGCTCGGCGGCGTGGGCCGTATGTGCTCCTTTGGTGAGAGCATCTCGATGACTCCGCTGCAGCTCGGCGCTCTGGTCTCTGCCATCGCCAACGGCGGCACGCTCTACTACCTCCAGCACCCCACCACGGCAGACGCTGTCGCGAACTTCCAGCCGAAGGTGAAGCGGACGCTCGACATCGCTCCGCTCATCCCGGAGATGCTGCCCGGCATGGCTGGTGCGGTGGACGCCCGTTACGGTACCGCGCGCTCATTGCGCGCCAACTTCAAGGAGTTCCCGGTGCTGGGTAAGACTGGCACCTGCTCCAATAACGGAACCCGCTATGGCTGGTTTGCCTCTTACGCTGATACTCCGGTTGGCCGGATGGTGACGGTCTTCTTCCTGGAAGGCGGACGCCCAACCTTCGGTCCGAAGGCGGCGGAGCTGACGGGACTCTTCTATCGTTCGATGGCCGACAAGAGCTACTTCCTGCAGAAGACGGCTCCGGCGACGACTGCTGCAGGCTCGGATGAGCCTAAGCAGGTTGCCGTGGGCGTATCCCAGTAATCGCTTTTTACTCTGCGGTGGTCCGCACGCGCTCCAGGACGTAGACATTACGGACTGGGCCGAGCGGACCGACCGAGACCTCGGTCTGCACCAGCGTATTGTTGCTATCTTCCAGGGTGTAGCGGACGGTGTTGTGAATCTTCTGGCCGTGCCCGGTCGTGCCCCATTCTTCCAACAACATAGCGTTGCCCTGCTGGCGGATCCGCGAGCGGAAGGTGACCTCGTCGCCCGGTTCGACATGCAGCTTTGGTGCGTTGACTTCCAGTGTCACCTGCCACGCATCGGGCTCGTCATTGGGAGTCTCCTGATGCGAGTGGATGTAGTGCCAGGTCTTTCCGTCGTACTGAATGACGGCTTTGCTCTCACCCTCGATACGCCGAGTCAGCTTGCTCCGCTGCGGATTCAGCATCCACGTGCCGGAGAAGGGCGGCAGCGTCTTCGCTGCAGGGACTTTAGCGCCGAGATTAACCTTCGCGGTCTGGGCCGGAAGGGCGGGGCAGAGGAGTGCGGTCGCAACGACGGCTGACAATGGCAGGAATTTCACGGCAGAAGTCTACTCTGCGGTCTGCATTGCAGGAAAGCCATCGCTTCCTGTCGAATCGCTGCGGTACGATGGGCCGCATGGGAGAGCAGCTCCGGTTGTGGAGACAGCGATCGGCGCTCCTGCTGCAGACGCAGCAGGGCAGGGTCGCCGTGTCGACGGGGCTCCATCTGTTCGCGCTCTTTGTCGTTGC
>NZ_JBFRCY010000651.1:0-4158 GCF_052113305.1 Terriglobus sp. YAF25 | reverse complement strand
CGGCTCACTGGGAAAACTCAGAACAAAGAGACACCCAACTCGCCCCTTGGACAGACTTCTACAACCAACAAAGACCTCATGCTAGCCTCAACCTACGCCCGCCCATCAGCAGGCTCCAGATGTCAACAACCTCTTGACCTCCTACAGGTATCCCGAAGACAGGGAGGATGCTCTATCGTGACTTCCGTGGGCCTAGTTGGCCAAAGATTACATCCTGGTGATAACCGGGCAGCAATCGCTTGCTAAGGTCATTCGCAAGAGGGACAGAAAGAGTCCCCCGGCACGTGTCAGTTTCCACCTCGCGGAGGGGTTACCCATGCACGACCTGATTGTCGCTTTTGCCCTCGCCACCATGCTGCTTGCTCCCTGCCTTATCACCTTCAACAGCAACGACGAAGACCCTCACGACACCTGTATGAAATAGGCCGCAAGTATCTTGCGCCTGTGGCCCCGCGCCTGTACTCTTTCCCCCAGTGCCACGCATCCTCATCATTGACGATGAAGACGACATCCGGGAGGTCGCCTCGCTTGCCCTCGAAGCTACCGCCGGATGGGAGATTCTTACGGCCTCCAACGGGCAGGAAGGCATCCAGCGCGCCGCGCAGGAGAAGCCCGACGCCATCCTGATGGACGTAATGATGCCCGGCATGGATGGGCCCACAACCTTCAAGGCCATGCAGGAGAATCCTGAAACAGCGGGTATTCCAGTCATCCTGCTTACGGCCAAAGTACAGGGCGTGGATCAGCGCCGCTTTGCCGGCCTCGGTGTCACCGCGGTACTCTTCAAACCCTTTGATCCCATGACCCTCGCCGACCAGATGGCTGAGGCCCTTGGCTGGTAGGTATCGATGTCGACTGCCCAGGAAAAGACCTCTGCTCTCATCGCCGCGCTGTGGCAGAAGAACCGGCCAATTGTGGAAGAGCGTGTCGCCGTGCTCGGAGCAGACAATGCGGACCACACAGCAATGCTCGAGGCCGCACACAAGCTCTCCGGGGCGCTTGGTATGTATGGATTTCCGGAGGCTTCGGCAATCGCGTCGCAGATCGAATCTGCTCTTCGATGCGGTGACGTGGCGCACATCCCGCAGCTTGTAATCGCATTGCGGGCTGCGATTCCGCCAAGCTAGGACTAGCTATACACTGGGTGCCCCATTCACGCGCCAGCGTGAGTGGGATCTTCGAGCGTAGCTCGAACCGCTTTTCCTGCCTCCTGAAGCATTGAACCGAGCCACATCCCACCCATTGCGCTGCAATGGATGGGGCACCCAGTGTGTGGGTCATCAAATTACAAATGCGAATAGCCCGCTAAGCAGGTCCTTCACGAATCACCCCAGCGAACAGGATGACAACGAGAGACGAGACAGGGATAGAGCTACCGGATGCGCTCCATCTCGCTGCCTGCCATCAGGAACGCGCCAATTCCCTTCAGATCGTCGGCTACTGTCCTCTCATGGATGTAGTAGTCGTACGTCCCGTCCAGGACATCCCACCAGACACCGGTCTTCCGGTCCTGCACCTTCTCGAGCGCGGCGACACAGTCGTTCAGATCCTTTACCAGAACTGCCTGCTTGGGATGATCCTTCGGGAAGTACTCCAGGACATCGACAAGAGCTACGACGTACCAGCCCATTGCGCGAGCCCAGAACTCTTTCGAGCGCCCTGTCTTCGAATCGGACCAGCGTTCCTTCCGGCTCTCATCCCAGCCGTGATACATCAGCCCCGTCTTGGGATCGCGCAGATGTTCATCCATCAGCAGGAACTGCTTCGCGATGTCGTCCCACGCTGCCGTGTCATCGAAGGTCGCAGCGTACATGGCATAGAAGGGCTCGGCCATGAAGGCGCCGTCCAGCCACATCTGGTTCGGGTAAATCGCCTTGTGCCAGAAACCACCGCTCGGGGTTCTCGGTTGCTCGTCGAGCTGCGCACGGACGAAGCGAGCCACTGTCTCGTACTTCTTGTCCTTGGTCTCGCGATAGAGCATCAGGGCGGCGCGGCCCATCTCCAGATTGTCCAGCGAGTGCGCATCGGACTTGAAGCCTTTGATCGTTCCATCCTCGGTGATCAGTGCATCCACCGTTTGCTTCACGTAATCGAAGTACTTCTCATCGTTGCTAGACCTCCACTCGGCCGTCAGGCCGTCCAGCATCGTGCCCTCTTCATAAACCCAGCGCGGCGTGGGGTTCCGGCGGATCACCGCGTCTGCCATCTGGCGCGAAGGAGATGCCTGTCCAAACGCCACCCCGGCGAGCAAAATCAGCGGTAAAGCGAGCTTCGAACCACATTTCATATGCCTTGCCAGCATACAGGATTGGTCAGACCGATTTACAGGTGCGTCTGCTCCCAGAGAAACCCGTTCACAGGAAAATGACGCAGATGCAGAAGCGTCTTCCATCCCGGGCGGCAACTCTGTCATCCTTGCTTCTATGACCAACGTGTTAGCTGGCAAGCCTGCTCCGGAATCGATTCTCGTCAATGTCCCACGGCTCATCACGGCCTACTACACACAGAAGCCAGACGTCTCCAATCCTGCTCAGAAGGTCGCCTTCGGAACCAGCGGACATCGCGGTTCCAGCCTGCACTCCAGCTTCAACGAAGACCATATCCTCGCTATTACCCAGGCCATCTGCGAGTTCCGCAAGAATGAAGGCACGACCGGTCCCCTGTTCCTCGCGGCCGACACGCATCCGCTCTCCGATCCCGCATGGGCCTCTGCGCTTGAAGTGCTGGCAGCCAATGGCGTGGAGACGATGATCGACTCCGAACAGGGCTACACTCCCACTCCTGCTCTTTCGCATGCCATCCTGGTCTACAACGCTGGTAAGACCTCCGGCCTCGCAGATGGCATCGTCATCACGCCATCGCATAATCCACCTGAGGATGGCGGCTTCAAATACAACCCACCCAGTGGCGGTCCAGCCGACACTACGGCTACGAAGTGGATCGAGAATCGCGCGAATGAGCTTCTTGCCTCCGGCCTCAAAGGTGTTCAGCGCATCTCACTAACAAAAGCGCTCGCCTCTTCCACGACGCACAAACATGACTTCGTCAGCGAATATGTCGACGACCTCGGTTCAGTACTCGATCTTCGTTCCATCGCGTCCTCGGGTCTCATCTTTGCGGTCGATCCTCTCGGAGGTGCAGGCGTTGCTTACTGGCCTCGCATCGCGGAGAAGTTCAAGCTGCCGCTCACCGTACTCTCGCGGACAGTCGACCCAACCTTCCGCTTCATGACCTGCGACTGGGACGGCAAAATCCGCATGGACTGCTCTTCTCCCTACGCCATGGCCTCACTCATTGCCGGCAAAGACCGCTTCGATGTCACTTTTGCCTGCGACACCGATCATGATCGCCACGGCATCGTGACCCGCAGTTCGAGTCTGCTGAATCCGAACCACTATCTCGCGGTGTCCATCCAATACCTTTTCACGCATCGACCGCAGTGGAGTGAGAAGGTCGGTATCGGCAAGACGCTGGTCTCTTCATCGATGATCGACCGCGTCGCCGCGGGACTCAAGCGCCCCATGCTGGAGGTCCCCGTAGGCTTCAAGTGGTTCGTCGACGGCCTGGTAAACGGCACGCTTGGCTTCGTCGGTGAAGAGTCCGCCGGCGCCAGCTTCCTGCGGCAGAACGGCTCGGTGTGGTCCACCGATAAGGACGGGCTCATCCTTGGCCTGCTCGCCGCGGAGATGACCGTTCGCACAGGAAAGGATCCGGGACAGCTCTATGCCGAACTCACCGCGAAGTACGGCTCGCCGGTGTATCAGCGCATTGATGCTCCCGCAAACCGCGAACAGAAGGCCAAACTGGGTAAGCTGAATCCCTCGCAGGTCACCAGCAAGGAGCTGGCCGGTGAGGCTATCACCGCGGTTCTCACCGAAGCCCCCGGAAACAAGGCGGCCATCGGCGGTCTTAAGGTCACAACGGAGAACGGCTGGTTCGCCGCACGTCCCTCCGGAACGGAAGATGTCTACAAGATCTACGCCGAGAGCTTCAAAGGCGAAGCACATCTGAAGCAGATTCAGCGCGAAGCACAAGAGCTGGTGACGGCCGCGATCAGCTAGCAACTTCTCGACAATCCTCGGCGAAACGGAATTCGCTGAGGATTGTCTTTTAAAAACATGAGTCGTTTCAACTTCGCGCGCAGCGGCACACCAGGCT
>NZ_JBFRCY010000650.1:0-2690 GCF_052113305.1 Terriglobus sp. YAF25 | reverse complement strand
GTAAATGTGCAGTTGCCCGCCACGCCGATGTTCGCGGTGAGCGATGCCGTCAACGGAGAGACACCCTTTGAGATCATCTTTACATCGGGCACAACTGCGGAGCCCAAGGGCATCGTTCTTACGCATCGCAATGTTCTTACGAGCCTGCAGCCCATCGAGGCTGAAATTGCCAAATACCTGAAGTACGAGCGGTGGGTGCATCCACTGCGGTTTCTGCACACCCTGCCGCTGAGCCATGTCTTCGGCCAGTTCATGGGCATGTGGATCCCTTCCCTGCTGGCGGCCGAGCTCCACTTTGGTGAACAGTTCGAGCCGTCGCGGATGATCGAGCTGATACATCGTGAACGCATCTCAGTCCTGATCACCGTGCCGCGCGTGTTGCATCTACTTCGGCTGCATCTGCTGGAGCACTATGGTTCGCTCGCACTGGACTTGGAACGAGCAAAAGATCTCTCGGTCTGGAAGCGATGGTGGCGCTTCCGGCAGGTGCACCACGCTTTCGGGTGGAAGTTCTGGGCGGCCATCTCTGGAGGAGCGACATTACCCGCCGATCTGGAAGATTTCTGGAACAAGCTTGGTTTCGCGCTGATTCAGGGTTATGGCATGACAGAGACAACCGCCCTTGTGACGCTCAATCATCCATTTCGTATCGGACACGGAACAATCGGTAAAGTTCTACCAGGTCGTGAGGTCCGCATCAGCGACGACGGCGAGATTCTTGTGCGCGGAGACATGCTGGCAACAGCGACGTGGCAGGGAGGCGCATTGCGGCCGCGCCAGGCAGAGTGGCTGGCAACCGGCGATCTGGCGACGAAGGATGAGTCCGGCGAGCTGCGGTTTCTTGGCAGAAAGGGAGAAGTCATCGTCACCGGTGCAGGGATGAACGTGTACCCCTCGGATCTCGAAGAGGCGATGACGAAACTGCCCGGAGTACGCGGATGCGTCGTGGTGCCATATGAGACCATCCGCGGCCCGGAGCCGGTTGCAGTCGTGCTCCTTTCAGCGGGTGATTCCGACCTGAACGTACTTGTCGGCCAGGCAAACCGCGAACTGGCAGGGTATCAACACATTCGACGAGCATTGCGGTGGCCTAATCCGCAGTTCTCATACACTTCGACGGGAAAGCTATTGCGCAGAGAGGTGGCAGAGTGGGTTCGTGCAACACTCTGGAACTCCAGGCACAGTGGAACCGCAGACGTCACCGCAAAAGCCGATGCGCTACTCAATCTGATTGCGGAGATTACCGGCGAATCCGTCGCAGGTGTCAGCGAYGACCTAAGGCTGTCGGAGGACCTCCACCTGGATAGTCTGGGTCGTGTGCAGTTGCAATCGGCCCTTGAGCACCGGTGGGCCTTCGAGCTTGAGGATGATGTGATTGCCGGAGTGGAGACGCTGGGCGATCTGCGGGCATTACTGGAGCGGAAGGCAGGGACTTCCCCTGAAGTAAAGGCAGCTCATATCGCGGGTGAGATCGGTCCTGCTTCGGTGAGTCCCGGTGAAGTGCCCGCCGCTATGTCCCTGCCTCAGACAGTGTCCCCAAACGAGCGCGATGTATCTCCCCTTTCGCTTTCGCGGTGGCCGTGGGCTTGGCCGATCCATGCGGTCCGCGTTGCTTTTATCGAACTCGTGATGCGTCCCCTGATATGGCTGCTCGCCGCACCACGCGTAGTAGTACGTGAGGCGGCGGAGCTGCCGCCAGGGCCGGTGCTGGTGATTGCGAATCATGTGACCGCTTACGATGGCGTACTGATCTTATATGCGCTACCGGCCAGACTGCGGCAACGGGTTGCAATTGCAATGTCTGCTGAAGTTCTTCTGAACCTTCGGAGGGGGCGAAACCAGCAGAGCACACTTCGGAATCTGCTCGCGCCAGCGGGGTATTGGCTGGTGACTGCGTTGTTCAATGTATTTCCTCTGCCGCGGCTGCGTGGGTTCCGGAAAAGTTTTGCCCATGCAGGCGAAGCAATGGATCGAGGCTACTCCGTACTGATCTTTCCCGAGGGGGCTCGGAGTCCCGACGGCGAGCTACAACCGTTCAGGCCCGGAATCGGCCTGCTGGCGCAGCAGTCGCGCGTGCCCGTTGTGCCGGTAGCGCTGATCGGTCTGGGCGAAATGCGTAGAGGCAAGACTCGATGGTTCCGCTCAGGACAACTGGAGGTGCACGTAGGCGAGCCTGTCGTCATCGAGGAAGGTGCAGAGCCCGCGCAACTCACCGCAAAGCTCCAGGCGAGCGTAAGGCAGTTACGATCCGAAGATTAGATCTGCACACGGGCGTCACTCTTGCCAGGATCAGACGGTGTCGCGTGGTTGCCTTTGGTTAAGTTGGACAAACCTTATCTGAACGGAGTTCCATCTTGAATGGACCATGCTCCCGACGTTTGGGATTCATTCATACTGCATCCCATAGAGCAGGATGACAATTAGAGCAGGAGGGTGACAATGACCATCCTACTTTGGGCGCTATCAGTGCCCTTGGCCATATTGCTTATTGGGGCACTCTTTCAAGCGATAGGTTCAGCGATTGATCGCCGGCTCTATCCTGCACCGGGCAGGCTTGTTCTGGTGCAGGATAGCCGCCTCCATGTCTATTCGGAAGGTGAAGGCGCGCCCACGATCATCCTGGAAGCGGGTGTCGCAACTTCTTCGCTGAGCTGGAGAGCAGTGCAATCGGAGTTAGCGCAGTTTACGCG
>NZ_JBFRCY010000649.1:0-2701 GCF_052113305.1 Terriglobus sp. YAF25 | reverse complement strand
CACAAAGAAATCCAGCAACTAAGGCCCACTCAACAAAGAGAAGATCCCTCACTCACACAGACTCTATAGCCCTCCTCTCAGGAATATAGCCAGCGCCGATAGGAGGGATTCTCGGAACCAAATGAAAGTATGGATAGAGAAGCGGACTTCTTCGCTTCCGGGGGTCGCTTCGAAATGACAAACAAAAAGACCGCCGCGCACAGCGTGATACCCCACGCTACACCCCGGCGAACAAGTTCGCCGGGACCTCATCCTTCGCGACGTCGTTGCGAAGAATGAGCAACGGAAGTTGTGGCTCGGAGATTCTGCCGATGTCCCAGGAGAAGAAGCAGATTTCTCCACTCCCGTTGGTCGTTACGAAATGACAAACGAAAATGGTCGCGCATGGCGCGACCATTTTCGAATATGTCGACACACCCTATTTAGTACTGTTTCGCAAATGCATCTGCYTCGTGGTTCATCTCATCCGAGGTTAGAGGCGAGGATGAGAGCAACACACGATACGTAAAGGTGACGGTCTTTCCCTTCTCTACCGTGTAATTGAACGGCTCCGCCTTCGGATTGAAGATATGCGCTCCCAGCGGATTCGCCGCAAACAGCCCGTAGCCGCGTGCATGCCAGTAAGTGGGATATCCCGGATTCTTGGGGTTATCGATGATGGCAATCGCTTCCTTCTTACCCTCAGGAGTATGCCCGGCCAGCAAGCACCAGCGACCGCGGGTCGACCACACCTTGTCGCCCTCGATGCCTTCGCTGGTCAGATATAMACCCGTCGCGATGGAGTTATCCACGGCAGCCACCTGCGTCGGATTGCCGCTGGCGTCCAGGAAGGTGCCGCCCTTCTCCGTCGGCGACTCGAGCCAGCGCGCCACGCGGATGCCCAGCACGCCTTCCTTGTCGTCGTTGAAGGTGATCTTCTCCAGCGCGGTCAGCTTGCCGATGCGGTCAATGTAGCGGACACCGTTCTTCACACCGAAGACATACTGCGTCGTCTCCCGCAGTACATCCTGTCCCGCTCCATTGGTCCAGACGGACTCGACCGTGAGGTCACCCTTGCCCTGGCCGCTGTGCGTGCTCACGACCTTGGTGTGATGCACCGAGCCCATCTTCGGCTTCTGCTCGGGCTTGATAGCGTCAGAGTTATTCCAGAAGTCGAATCCGTTGACATTGCCGTAGTTGAACCACAGACCAGCGTGATGCGGATGGTCTGTACGCTCGTTCTTCTGCGGCTTCAGCGGATACAGCACCGGCTTCTCCAGCGTGGTGGGCCACATATAGCTGGTGAAGGGCTTGCCGTCGATGGTGATATCGATGCGGCGCTCGCTCTCTACCGGAGTTACTTTTACCATCTGCGCAACCGAAGTAAGTGGAAGCAGTACCATAGCCGCTGCCAACAACTTACGCATAGACCTTGCCTCCGGCGATGATCTGCTGCGTCTTGTCGTTGAAGGTCACCTTCTGCCCGGTCTGCATGGCCGCAATGCACATGCACAGAGCGATCGAGTGCGAATAACCGGCCTCAATGCTGGCGTTCGGAGTCTTACGGCTACGCACGCACTCCATCCAGTTATGCATGTTCGCCGTCGTCATCGGGTCGCCGCCGGTGTTGGCATCGGTCGAAACCTTCTCTGCCTTCTCGGCCAGCGAGAACTTCGGCAGTTGGTTCGGCTGCATCTTCATCTCCGCGGCCGCCTTCGTGGTGAGGCCGCCATCCGGCGTTACTTCCTGCGTATCCATGTTCAGGCTGCCGCCGTTGGAGTAGTAAATCTCCTTAATACCGCCGGCCGAATTCGTCTGGCGCGACGAGTACATCACCTGGAAGCCCTTCTTCGGATCATCCAGCGGGCCGTAGTCGAAGACTGCCGTAAACGTATCCCAGTTGCGGCGGCCGTCGTGCCACTGATAGATACCTCCGTTGGCAACCACCGAGCGCGGATGCGGATGTCCGGAGAACCAGTGCACAGTATCGATCTGGTGCACCAGCCACTGGTCGGGAATGCCCGAGGAGAACGGCCAGAAGAGACGGAACTCGAGATACTTACGTGCATCGAACGGTTCATACGGACGGTTCAGCAGGTAGCGCTTCCAATCCGTGTCTTCCTCTTTCAGCAACGGCACTACGTCAGGACGGCGCCAGCGCCCCGGCTGATTGACGTTCCACGTCATCTCCACCATGTTGATGTCGCCGAACTTACCGGAGCGGATGTACTCGTACGCCTTCTGATACGCGGGCGTCGACCGGCGCTGCGTACCCACCTGGAAGACCCGTCCACTCTCTTTCACGGCCTTCAGCAGATCGCGAGCGTCTGACAGCATGTCCGCCGTCGGCTTTTCGCAGTAGGCATCGCGGCCGGCCTTCACTGCTTCGATGCCGTGCTGCGCGTGCTGGAAGTCGGCGGTTGCAATCAGAACCGCGTCTACATCCTTGCGCGAGTAGAGCTCGTCGTTATTACGGCAGATCGCGATGTCTCCGCCGGAGAGCTTCTTTAGCAACGCCTGACCCGATTCGCGGCGCATCGACCAGATGTCAGATACCGCGACGAACTCGAAGTTGTTCTCCTGCTTACAGGCCTCAAAGGCAGGAATCAGAGCCTGCCGCATACGGTCGCCGCAGCCGACAACGGCGGTGCGGACACGGTCGTTGGCTCCGACAACGGCAGCATAGCTGCGGGCGTTCATCGAGAGCGCAGAGGTAGCAAGC
>NZ_JBFRCY010000648.1:0-2704 GCF_052113305.1 Terriglobus sp. YAF25 | reverse complement strand
GGTCGTCTCCTCGCTGCACCGACGCCTCTGCTTTCTCGGCAGACTTCAACGCGTCATCGGCGATCGTGACGATCGCATTCACCTTCGGGTTAACTGCCTCAATGCGATCGAGGTGTGCCTTCATAATTTCGACCGGCGAGACCTCACGCGTGCGGATGAGCTCGGCCAGTTTCGTTGCGTCGGAATAGATCAGTTCAGTGTCCATTGCTTTCTCCCTACCTGCCACTTGGCAGGTTATAGTGTTTGAGATTCTACCTGCCACATGGTAGATTCAGAAATCGAGAAAGTTTTTGTCATCCAGAAGAGCGGAGGTGCGTGATGAGTGCAAATGCCCGGGAAGACATCCTGGYCGCCGCGAAGCTTGTTGGCCAGGCTCACGGTTATGCGGGGTTGAACTTTCGTGATCTAGYCCAGCAGGTCGGTATCAAAGCCGCGAGTATCTACTACCACTTCCCCAGCAAAGCCGACCTGGCCGCGGCAGTGGCAAAGCGCTACTGGGAGGATGCCGCAGCTTATCTTGAGTCTCTGCTGCAGAACTCAGCAAAGCCGCTGGAAGCACTGCGTCGCTATCCGGAGACCTTTCGCTGGGCACTGGAGAACGGCAATCGCATCTGCCTTTGCAGCTTTATGTCGGCGCAGTTCGACGACCTACCTGACGAAGTGAAGACGGAAGTTCAGATTTTCGCCGATGTCAACATTGCGTGGCTGAAGAAGACGTTGGTTGCTGCCAAGGTCGCAAGCCCCAGGGATGCCGAGAAGCGAGCACGTGCTATCTACTCCGGAATCGTGGGTGCTCAACTGATGGCAAGAAGCCGGGCAGATATCACTCTCTACGACAACCTGATCGAAAGTTACCGCACAACAGGATTGCTTCCTGCCTGACGGCAGGACGCTGATGAATACAATTTCCCTACAGGTCGTCGGCCCTTTGAAGGTCGGATAGCTCGGCGAGGCAATTTGCCGCTCAGTTGGGTGGGAGCAGCCGGCTTCAGCCCGCTGATAAGCGGCGTAAAAGTAAATGGGCTTTAGAGCATTTCTCCTGTTGCTGGGTAGCCCGGAAGGGGAGTGCAGCGGCGTTTTCATTGCGGAAAACGCCCATAGATACCGAATCCCTACACTACACCTACAGGAGAAATGCTCTAGCCCTGGGCTTTCTTTCTCAGTTAGGAAAAAGCCCAGGGCTAAAGCCCATTTCTATATTGAGCCGATAGACCACGGGCTGAAGCCCRCGGCTCCCACCCGGTTCGAGCTTCGCTCGAATCGTTCACCCACAAATATTTATTCCAAAGTATGGTGTCCGAATCTGTCGATACGCCCTAGAATGGCCTTTCTATGAACCTCGAGTGGAACCTGCACCTCTTTCGCGTGGTGATCGAAGATGGTGAATCAAAAGAGATCCACGTCAATGACGTGTTGGATTGGTTCGCAATCACCTTTTGGTCTGACGCTGTGCTGACCCGGGCTGCAGAAAGGACGAAGTCCGCAGTTCTAATCGCTGACAACTACTACCGCGTGAACGCTGAGGTCGTCTATGTCTCGCATGACCCCAAACAGGCGGCTTGCATTCTCGACTTCGGCATTAAGGCCATATCGGAGTCGGGTGGGATTCTGGAAGTTCCTCTTCCGCCGGGATGTCAGGAGGGCGATTATGTGAGTGGCGAAATTCGACTGGTGCTTCCGCTTTGTACCGCTGTCCACCCCCACAACCTCTTTCACAGATGGCGTGTGAATAGAATTTCCGCCAACTTGGCCCCTTTCATGAACCATCCAGGCGACATCTCTGAAGTTCGCTATCAGGACGTCTCTGGCACCGATTCCATTCAGGCAGGCTCTTATCTTCTGCTCTGTTCCGATCTCAACCCTTGATTTAAGTTATTTCTCAAGTTCACTTCATATTCGGTCTCACTGATTTCATTGATTGACTCCGTCGCAGAGTCTCCTTGCGATGAATTCCAAGTTGACGCCTCCTCATTACTGTTTTACTCTAGGCATGTTTCGATAAGGCCTTATGGAAAACAGCAAGAACGAATCTCGCGATCTCTTTCCCGGCGCACTGGAGATGATGATCCTGGAATCCCTCCGCCGCCAACCCGCGCACGGATACGCTCTGGTTCAGCACATCCAGCAGCGTTCGAACAACCTGCTTCAGGTGGAAGAGGGCTCGCTGTATCCCGCCCTGCAGCGCCTGCTCAAAGGTAAGCTCGTCAAGGCCGAGTGGACCGTATCGCCTTCGACCAACCGTCGCGTGCGCGTCTACCAGATCACGAAAAACGGTTTGCTCCACCTGGAGCGCGAGATCTCCAGCTTCGACCGCATGCTGGAAGGCATCCAGATGGTCCTCGGCCCCCAGAAGCGCAATGCCTGAGCATTTCTCCTGTAGGTGTAGTGTAGGGATTCCGTATCTATGGGCGTTTTCCGCAATGAAAACGCCGCTGCGCTCCCCTTCCGGGATACCCAGCAACAGGAGAAATGCTCTAATTCCTAGGAGACTGCGATGAGCTGGTTCGAGCGAATCTTCCGCCGTCGGCGACTCTACGACGAACTCTCCGAAGAAATCCGCGAGCACATCGAAGAGAAGATCGAGCAGATCATGCGTCTCGAAAACCTCTCGCGGCCCGAAGCGCGGCAAGCGGCTCTTCGGGCCTTCGGAAACGTGACTCTTCTGGAAGAACGCAGCCGCGGAGTCTGGCAATGGTCCACGCTC
>NZ_JBFRCY010000647.1:0-2705 GCF_052113305.1 Terriglobus sp. YAF25 | reverse complement strand
ATCCGCGATGGCGCTTTGCGTCGAGATAGAGCAGCGGGCCGTGCTGCGTCGATCGGACATCATAGATTTCCGGAGCCGCCTTGCCCTTTACACGGATCAGTTGGCGATCTACGCTCAACGGAATCCACTTCCCCTTGTAGAGGTACGCGGTGTTTTCGGGATTGGTCTCCTCGACGTAGAGATCCTCCTGGTCCACACCGAGAATCGTGAAACCCCACGCAACATTCTCGTTGTGGCCGATCGAGATGCCCGGGAGCCCAGGCTCGGTTGCACCGATGACATTCCAACCGGGAGCAACCAGATGAACAAAACTGCGCAGTGACGGGTTCACAACCTCACGGTGAGGATCGTTTGCGAGCAGCGGCATCCCGGTTGTGGATTTTCCGCCGCCGATGACCCAGTTATTGCTGCCGAGATCGCTGTTCTCGGAGATCTGTTCCGTGAGTGCCGCCAGAGTCTGGTCGGCCAGCTTCTGTTGATCGGTCGCCAGCGAACTTGCGCTGGATTTGCTACTGCCTTCCTGAAGCTTCCAGTGAAGATCGCCGGCATCGCGCGTCATATTCAGGATCTGCGGCGTAATGTCGTCCAGGTCAAGCCCTTCCGGCACAACCGTCTTGTGCATGGGATCAGTGACCAGGGCGCGATCGACCTCTGCAACAGCTCCCTTCTTAAGTGCGAGGGCGCGCGCCACTTCGCTGGCAACATTGCGCGTCAGGTTCCATGCCACCATGCGGTTGAGCAGTGTCGTCGCGGTCCATACCGGTTCCGGGTTAAACCCCGTCAGGCGAAACTCAATCGGCAGCTTTCCCGACTCCAGCGTCTCGACAATGGCCGCATTAACACCACGGGCAAACGATTCAAAGATAAGCTGCCCTTCCGGGTGGTACTTCGTCATCTCCTCCTGCAGATTGCCGCGGTACTGCAGCGCGCGGGCGAAGCGGTCGCGTTCCAGGTAGCGAGGGCCAAGTACCTCGGAGAGCCTGCCTTCTCCCATACGCCTCCACATCTCGAGCTGCCACATGCGGTCCTGTGCGGCGACATATCCCTGCGCGAAGAAGAGGTCGCCTGTATTCTGCGCGTAAATATGGGGCACCCCGAATCGATCACGCACAATGCGGACCGACTGGTTCACCCCCTTCACCAGAACGGTTCCGCTGGTCTCCGGCAGGTTCTCCCTCGCCAAACCCAGCAGCTTCTGCGGTGTGGTCTGATGCAGGTTGATCGGCGCTGGCGGAGGATACTGCGCCGATGCCGTGATCGCAGACACTAACCCAACCACCGCGATCGACTTCGCGGCAATCCTTGCAGTCAAACTCCAGCTCTTCATCACTTGTCTCCTCACACGTACCGGTTAGCGGCTGTTCCAGGTCACCCGGACACCAAATTGCAGCTGACGAGGGTCGCCTGCGGAGCTGCGCGTGAGAAAGGCTGTGGACGAGATGGTTGCCGTAGGAGCGTTGAAGACCGGTGTGTTGAAGATGTTGTAGGCCTCGGCGAAGAGGTTGACCTTGAAGGCTTCGCGGAAACTGAACTCTTTCGCTCCCCTCGCGTCAACGCGAGACCCTCCAGAGCCCTGAGCAAGCTGGCCTATGGTTATAGGAGCCAGATTCAGTGCCGGCAAGGTTACTCCATTGAAGGAAGTGGCAGTTTTGAGGGTACGTGCAGCATTGATCAGATCGAGGCTGTGCTGATTGGCGTGGCCGCCGGCGAATTTAGTCAGGCCTGCTGGACGATCGCTGGTATTGCCATCGCCATCGAGATCGCGCCCGTAGGTGATATTGAACGGGGTCGTCGTCAAGACCGCGGCAACGCCGGAGATCTGGATGCCCCAGGGGAAATAGAACATCGGAGCCACGGTAAGAACCTGGCGGCGATCGAGCTCATCCAGGCCACGGTCGGCATTGCCCATGAGGTGAAATGGATCCGACGGAGCGGCCGTATTGTCGTTCAGACCATCGGAGACGACCTTCCCCAGCGCGTACGAAGTCTGCACACTCGCGCGGCGATAGCGGGTACGGAACTGGACCTGCAGTGCGGTATTCCAGGATGTGGTCGTGCTATCAAACAGCGTCACCGTACTGAACTGCTTCAACGGCCGGGGATGCGCGCTATTGAGCGGCCCGACGGCTGGAAGGTTGGCGTCGTGTCCGGTCTGCAGGCCAGTCTGAATCTGCCGGACGAAGTCCACCACAAGCACAGAGTTGCGGCCGAACCCTTGCTGTATCCCTGCTGTCAGCTCGTGGACGTAGGGGATGTCCAAATGATCACCGGGCAGATAGATCAGACGCCCACCCTGCAACGCCACATACTGCTGCAGGGTCAATCCGCCGAGCACCGCGGTCGTGTTCGGGTAGTACTTCAACAGGTTCGGATCGCTGATCTGGACGGTGAAGTTATCTGTGACCGTCTGTCCCTGCATATTGAAGAAAGGGCGATTGCGGACCGAGTAGCCACCATAGGCCGCACGCAGTACCGTAGATCCCTTGCCCATCAGGTCATAGGCAAAGCCAACACGCGGCTGGACGTTATTCCAGTCATTCCCACGATCTGCCGAAACGTAGTTGGAGAGCCCGGCATAGGCTGGGTTGTTCAGGAGGTGGGCCACGTACCTCTGGCTGCGCAGATCGGTTTCGAAGTCATAGCGCAGGCCAGCGTTCATCGTCAGACGTGGCGACAGCTTGACATCATCCTGGATGAAGTAGCTC
>NZ_JBFRCY010000646.1:0-5101 GCF_052113305.1 Terriglobus sp. YAF25 | reverse complement strand
GCTCACTGAAGATTTGAAGAAGGATCTGGATGCCGCGCACGCGGCGAAGCCGAAGCCCTAAGGGGCAGTTGCTGGTTCCTGGTTGCTGATTCCTGGTTGCTGGATGAGGGCCTCGCGTAAGCGAGGCCCTTCTCTATTCCGATAGAGCATCTATGGACGTTTCCGCAATGAAAACGCCGCTGCACTCCCCTTCCGCATCAGGAAAAATGCTCTAAAAGACATGCTCCCCGGCTTACGACTTTTGTAGAGCTTACGGGTGAGTGTGTGGTCGGACCTTCCATTAAAGGGATCGCGCTCGTCCAAAAATTCTTCGCAAACCTGGTTTTCAATCTCCTCGAGCGCATACCGTAAGTTGTTGAATTTTCGTTGCCGTGAAGCGTCTCAAATTATTTCCGAGAAATTAGTTGACAATCATGGCCGATATATCTCATAGTGGTTTTGGCAACTAACAACCTTTTGCCAGGAGATAGACACATGAAGAAGCTTATTGCTGCCAGCATCGCCCTTGTATCCGTAGCCGCCAACGCCCAGTTGATGCCGATCACGGACGGGTTCCTGGCCCGTGCTATCGCTCCTGCCGCGATTGCCAGTGCGACGGGCGTGGCCAAGCCGGTCAACGCCGCCATCGCCCTGGTTCCTCCGGTTCGTCAGAGCCAGCTTGATGCTTCCAAGATCGCAGCAGGCGCTGCCGGTCTGGTAACGGTGCACTTCACGGTCGACACCAACGGTATTCCGCAGGACATCACGCTGGACCGCTCGATCAGCTCTTCGGTCGATGCCCGCATCATCCAGGCCGTCTCTGCTCTGCGCTATACGCCCGGCTCGCTGCACGGCGAAAAGATTGCTTACCCCGTTGCTCTCTCGCTGGACCTCAAGTAACGCGAGTTTCTGCCACCCACTCACTCTCTGAACTCATAACCCTGTCAAAGGAGACAATGATGCGCAAACTGATCGCAGCAAGCTTGTTCGTTCTTCCCACCCTGATGCACGCCCAGCAGAGCCCGGTTCGTGCCGAGGCGCCGAAGATGATGGCCGCTGCCGCGGCTGTGGCTCCGAAGGTCTCGACCTTCACCGCGATGCCCGACCTCATACTGCGGCAGCGATGCGGGCCAGCGCCGAACCAGGCTGATGACCGGCTCCGGCAGCGAATGTCCGAGGATATTGGTGAGCTCATTCATCCCCAGACGGACGAGGACAGAGTCGGGCAGATCCATCAGGTCTTCGTCGGCGAAGAAGGCGCGCAACACGCGACCCTGATCCGGCGCACGATGGGCAAACTTCTGATCGACAAAGGTGGCTGCAAGCAAGCGGCTTTCGCAGGAACCCTCAGGCACCAGGAAACCGAAGCCCGAAGGCAGCGGGAAGTGCTCGCGGAAGGCGAGCGCAATGATGATGGCCGAGCTGGCGTCACGAGGGAGAAGCTCCGCGGCGCCGGGCAATAGCGGTGTCAGCAGAGCAGAGGTCTGCTGCGGCGGAGTCGCGAGCATCACGATGTCAAAAGACGCCTGGCCTCGCCCGGTCTGCACCTTCCACCCATTCCCGGTGCGTATCAGAGCTGTCACTGCCTCTTGTAAGCGAACCGATGCGGGCGGCAGAACAGCTGCCATGCGTTCGATCAGTCCGGCAAGTCCGCTGCGCAACGAGGCGAAGAGTGACGCGCCGGTACGTTGGCGCGATGCCAGCCCGGTGATCAAAGAACCGTACTCGCGTTCAAGAGCGACGAAAGGAGCCATGACGGCGTGGACGGAAAGCTTATGAATGCTGCCTCCGAAAACTCCGGAAAGGAGGGGCGCGGCAAGCTTTTCGGCAACCTCCTGACCGAAGTGACGCGCGACGAAAGAAGCAACAGATTCGTCATCGCCGTCATGGGCCGCAGCATACTCCTTCAGTTCCCTGGCTCGTGAGGGCTCCTGCAGGTAAGCGCGTTTCGCTTCTTCAGAGAAGAGCGTTGAGGCCAGCAACGAGTCCATGCCCGCCTGCCCCTGCGGCACCATCATGCGCATGTGTTCGGGCATGGGAACGAGTGTTTCCTGCTGCAAGACATAGGTGCGCCGGTTGTGGTCGTTGGAGGGAATAATCTCGGCGCCGAGACCGAGCTCGATGGCAAGTTCGCGTGCCCACGGCTTCTCAGCAACCCAGGAATCAGGGCCGCATTCCATGACGAAGCCGTTTTCACGATGAGTCTCGACGATACCGCCGAGACGCGATCCGGCCTCGAAGAGAGTACAGTCCATGCCGAGACGACGCAGGCGGTAGGCAGCGGTAAGGCCGGAGATGCCTCCGCCGATGATGGCAATCTTCTTCACTCAGGCTGATTGTAGAAGGGCAAAGGGCTGTCTGGTATGCCGGCGATCACATGCAATCTTCGGCAGGTTATTCTGTCGCAGGCGATCGGGAGTACAAGCCGCGCAGCACAGCGACTCTGGTGGAGTTAGACAAGCGCACGCTTGCGGTGAAGCGAAAGCTCTCTGTCGCCGATCACATCGGTTGCGACGCCGTAACCGGTGACAGCCTGATCGCGGGCAACTGGGGAAGCCGTCAGCTGTATGTTCTCGCCATGGACGGCCGGCAGCTTCGCGTGATCGATGTTGCCTCGAACAACCAATACCAGGACATCAAGTTTGTGGATGGCAAGCTGGTCGGTGGCGGGAACCTGACCAAGACCACCGGAGCCGTGGACTGGTACGCATGGCCCTCGATGCAACTACTGCGCAGTGTGGCGACAGGCACGACCGATCGAGGCAGACCGTACTCCGGCGAGGGTATGGCGCTGAAGGGGAAAGATCTCTATCTCGTGCCTGAAGACGGGCCGAGTCGGATCTTCCATTTCCTGCTGGGCACGGCCAGCAACTAGGGCGTATCGACAAATTCGATTTAAGTTTTCGAATAGGAATTTAGSGTATTCCGAACCCACCCTAGCGTTGCGAGGGTGGGGCACCCGGGCAATATAAACGATAAGCGCTTCATGATTTATGTCGCGAACTTTAGGGACAAGGACACTAGAGGAAAATTGCCTTGTGGCCGCTACATTCCTGCCCGGCGTGGCTGACGATTTCCGCCGGGAAGTCGTCGCCCGTGCGGGCGAGGAACCAGGTACCGGCGACAGCGCGCTCCTGCACGTGACCTTCCGGGAAGAGATTCAGCGTCACGGCATCCGCATGCTTGCGCAGCGAAGCGTTCTTTTCCTGCTCAAAGCGTGCAGCCATGCGGCGCAGCCGATTCATCTGGTAGCGCATCTTCGAAGCGGAGACCTCGCCAGACCTTGCCAATTCACCATCGACTGACTGCATCCATCCCAGCAGCGCATCCAGCTCGCGGTCCAGCGCATTGCCTGCGGCCTGCAGCCTTCTCTTGCCTTCGACCGGCATAGCTCGCGCACCCAGGCGAAGCGCCAGATCGTCTGCCGACGAGAACGCTTCCTTCAACCCGAGCTCATGCTGATCCATCACCTTAGCAATCGCCGGCTCCACCAGCGTGGCGGACATACGCGGCAGGACCGTCGTGCGACGCCCCAGGATGGTGTCATACAACACGCCTGACTGTGCAAAGTAGGCGATCTCCGCCGGCCCGCCAATATAGGCTGACGTCGGCAGAATCTGGTCCTGAAAGACAGGGCGCAGCAACGCATTCGGGCTGAACCGCTCCGGAGATGCCGCCAGCAACGCCTTCAATTCTCCGGTCGTATACGTGACATGACCCGCCTTCCATGCGCCGTCCTTATGGCGCAAGGCATGGCGTTCGCCCGTCTGCTCATCAAAGAGGAAGAGCAAACTGCCCTGTTCGGGCAACAAGACCTGTGCATGGTAGCCGGCGTCGACCAGTGCCTGGGAACGCGCGCGAACCGCAGCCTCAAGCTCCTCAGCCTGCTCGATCGCAGCCAGAAGCACGGGAGAGCCCAGCTCATGATAGCCGCGCTCGGCGGCATCGATCGTCAGCAAGCCCTCAGCCGCAAAGATCTCGCGCAGCAGCCCGGTAAATGCCTCGGCCAATGTCTTGCCAGGGGCGTAGTGACGCTTCAATGTCTCCGTGATCGGAGCCCAGGCGAGCAGTTCCGTCGCCTGCTCCACCAACGTCGTAATCTCTTCGGGCAGCACCACGCCGCCCACAGCGGTGTTGCGATGTACCAGGCTCTTCAGCCGCAATGTCTCGGCTGAATTCTTCGTTAGCAGCAGGACCTGATTGACTTCGTCGAGGTCGTGATCCTCGGTCGCCGGCCAGAAGATCGGTACATGCGGGACTCCGGCTTCGGTCGCTTCCTTTGCCCTGCGAACCGCGGTCGCCGCCTTGAAGAGGGTGTACAGCGGTCCACCGAGGATGCCGACCTGCTGCCCGCTCACGACCACACCAGCGCCGTCACGCAGCATCTCCAGGTGCCTGCGGGCTGCCGGCGAAGGATCGGGGTTCTGGGCCTCCAGCAGGGAGACCAGGCGGGCGCGGTGCTGCGGTGTCAGATCGGGTGCTTTGTCGCGCCACGCCGCATCGGACGGATGGCCGCCGAAGCTCTCAGCAAGAATGGGATTGTCCCAATAGGCAAGATACTCACGAAACAGACGCGAGACGCCGGGCAGCACCGTGATGGGGTAACACTCAGAACGCATGGAGATTACTCGTGCAGAGGCACACAGATGAGTCTCGCATACCGACACAATCCGTTTTCCAAATTTTCACAGTAAGGAAGAGACGTTTGCCGTACGAGTTTTGTCAGCCGGTGCATCATAAATTCGCGTTGCACGGTTAGATTCATCAGCCCGCCCCGGCGATGCAGAGTGTTAGGTTTAGTTTTATGGCGACCAAAACATCCGCGAAACGAACACCCGCGAAAAAGGCTCCGGCGCGACGTTCCGGCAAGGCGAAACTCCTCGAACAGAAGCTTGCCTACGACGGCCCGCTCTTCAAGGTATGGTCTGAAACCGTGAAGGAGCCGGGCGGCATCGTCTCCAACCGGGAGATCATCCGTCACAACGGATCGGTCGTCATTCTCGCCGTCGACGACCGCCAATCAAAGCGTGATCCCTACATCATCATGGAGCGGCAGTATCGCCAGGCGGCGCAGCAGTTCCTGCTGGAGCTCCCTGCCGGCCGGCGTGAAGCTGACGAGAAG
>NZ_JBFRCY010000645.1:0-2707 GCF_052113305.1 Terriglobus sp. YAF25 | reverse complement strand
CGTCTATGCAGGGATGTGTTTTTACCGGGCCGGAATCAATCCGTGCTACATTGCACGTACAAAAGCTAAAAATCTGTCTTCCTTTTCCCGCAAGGGGTAGAGGTTCTGCCATGTCGCTCTTTCCGTATCGGTGCCCCCAATGCTTGTCATCCCACGCGGTGCGAGAATCACACCCGCGTCTCTTTGACCTGCTTTCGCGTTTTCTGCTGCTGCGGCCCTATCGCTGCGAAAGCTGCCAGCGGCGCTTCTATGCGTGGAAGAAGTAGCTCGTAGATATCCATTCCTGACCCTGAACAATTGGGTGCCCCATATCCGGGGTCCCCAGCGGGCTTGCTCGTTGGGGTGGTATCTCGGCGTAGCCGAGATGTGGGGTTTGCAGGATGTGGGGATGACCGCGACTGTCGTGGTATTTCATTCCCACATCTGGCGATAATGCCGCCAGATATGGGGCACCCCGCCCTTACCAGGGTTTAGTGTTGCCGCTTAGTTCCGCCATATCGAGCACATCCTCGTCGGCGAAGACGATCCGGTTCCTGCCTTCATCCTTCGCACGATAAAGGGCGTCGTCGGCAAGATCGATCAGCCGCTGTACGGTGCTGCGTCCGAGCTCATACCAACTCACTCCGATCGAGCAGGTGATATTGAGGTAGTGCCCGCTGCAGCCAATCGGCTCCGCACAAAGCGCCGCATGCAGTTCGGGCAGGCGTGTACTTGCTGTCAGCCGCGTTAGACCGGGAAGCAGCATCATCATCTCTTCACCGCCGTAGCGGCCTACAACGTCGTACGGTCGTGCAAGCGCGCCCAGGCGCCGCGCATATTCACGGAGCACACAGTCGCCTGCCGAGTGTCCCCAGGTATCGTTCACCCGCTTGAAGTGATCGATATCCAGGAGAAGCACAGCAAAGGTGGCGCCCTCGCGCCGTGCCCGCTCGACCTCCTGCTCCAGGTGCTCCATGATTGCCCCGCGATTGAGAAGACCGGTCAGCGAATCGTGTGTTGCCTGAATCTGCAGCTCCTGCCGCGCTTTGAGCAGCTCATGCTTCTCCTGCTCCAGCTCGCGCGTGCGTTCCTGCACAATCGCTTCGAGATGGCGCTGCCGCTGGACAAAGAAACGCACACTCCAGCGCCACACCAGCAGGCATAGCAACAGTGGAGACAGGATATAGACCGCCCACATCGTCCGCGTCTTCCACCATGGCGGAAGAATCCGAAATTCAGCCGACGCCGTCTCGGACTTGCGTCCGGTTCCTTCATCAACCGCGACAACCTCAAGGCGGTACTCGCCCGCGGGCAGTGCCGGATAACGCAGGTCGTGCTGCGGCGTATCCTGCCAGTCTTCTTCCAGACCCACCATGCGATAGCGGAAGGTGATGGAACTCTCGCGTTGAAAGTCAGTGGAGACAAGATGGGCTGTCAAGGAGTCGCGGCCCCACGGTATTTCTCCTTCATGAAAGAGCGTCAACAGCTTCTCGCCGATCTTTACCTCGGCAATCTGCGCCGTCAGCGGTTCCTGCGTGAACAGGTGTTCCGGATGCACGAAGTGCGTCATGCCTCCACTGGTGCCGATCCAGACCGTGCCGTCCTTATCTTCGTAGAAGCTGTTGCTGTTGATATCGTTCCAGACCAGCCCGTCTTCGACACCGCAATGGCTCCATCGGCTGCCATTGAAAAGGTAGAGACCTTCTCCCGTCCCGGCCCAGACCCAGCCTCGGCTGTCTGTCTTTACCAGGAAGACTTTGGCGTCGCCGCTGGCCCACGGTATCGGCTCCAGCAGCTCTGCCTTGTTGCCGCGCACACGAAGATGCACAAGGTTCGGCTCGTTGCCGGAGATCCAGAAGGTGCCGTCGTGGCCGATGCTGAGCTGCGCAGAAAGCGTGGGATGGTATGCGGCCGGAAGCTCAATCTTTTTCCAGGTCCCGCCCGTCAGCCGGAACAGACCGCCACCGGCAATGAACCAGAGAGCGTTGCGCTTGTCTTCCGCACCGACATAGACCTGCTCTGACGGAGCGTCTTTGCCGGTGATCCTCTGTACGCTCCGCGAAGGATCATCGGGCGCCACGACATAGAGTCCGTTCAGCGTGCAGATCCACATACGTCCCGAACTGTCGCGGAGGATCTGAAAGACGCCTGTAAGCTGAGCTACCTTATGGCCTTCGCCGGTCGCGGGATCGTAGTCAAAGACACTGCCGTCGTCGCTTCCCGTCCAGAAATGTCCGTCGGCAGCCATCGCAATCGATTGCACACGATGAAGAGGAAGCCTGCTGGATGCAGCGCGCTTTCTGATCGACCGGCTTCCCGCTTCAATCATCTCGAGACCGCTCTCGGTTGCAATCCACATGCGGTCGCTGCGATCACGGGCAAAGTTCCACACGATGTCCGATCGCAAGCCGTTCATGGTTGTCCAGTTCACGGTGTTGTCGTATCCAAGYCACCGTCCCAGACCTTTGCCGTTCCAGCCCACCCAGACGGAACCCCGCCGATCGACAAACAGCGTATCGATCATGCGCACGGGAAGATCCGCGCCTCCCTGCAATACGTTCCAGTTGCCGCCTTCCAGGCGCGCCAGACCTTCGCCCAGGTTGATAAGGATGCGTCCCTGCTTATCCTCGACGATCGCGGTTCCGCGCGCTGCAAGAGCGCCGCTTGGCAGACTCAGACCGGCAGGAACAAATGCTTTCGCATCACGGTCCAGCCGGTAGAGCGAGCC
>NZ_JBFRCY010000644.1:0-2708 GCF_052113305.1 Terriglobus sp. YAF25 | reverse complement strand
TCTCTTAGTAGTTGGTTATTTCAAAACCCAACCGATTGAAGCTGCTATCCACATAAGGAGTCGTGACGGGGTACTAATGGGTGCAGAATGGGGACACTTCGCTTCGCCGCCTTCTGGGTGCCTCACAGTGGTATCAGGCTCCATGAGAATCGCGGAAGGAATGAACGCGGACGAAAGTACCAAATCGTTGCCCGAAGCAGAAAAGCTTCTTTTGTCCTATGCGCAGCAATGCATAGACGGGCGCGGAAGATTTATCGACTGCGAGGGGTTCGGCGGTCATATTCATTTGGCGCGCGTCACACCGCAGGGATGCCACTGGGTGAGACCACCCAAAGGAGATAACGCTAATGAACAAACACACCAAGCCCACAAGCAAAGCGGAGATTAGCGCGAAGATCAAAGCCGAACGGGAAGCTAAGAAAGTCCAGAAAATGGACAAATCTTGCTAAAAAGGCTCCTTGATAGATAGCTCGGCTAGCTGGGATGGAGAAGCGAGAGTTGAAGAGTTTCAAGTTGAAAGTTGAAGACGTACGGTATGGGCGGAGAAGAATTGGTTGCCACCTTCCTCCAAGCCATCCAACAACCCCTAAATAGGCATAAACCTGTAAAGGATGTCATGGAACCGAACAGCTGAAGCCGCGCCCTTAAGCACTACAGTTCGCGCGGGGCGCGAATGTCTTGTTCTTTGTTACGAAGAACAAGACGCAAAAGCAGGTCCTTCGCTTCGCTCAGGATGACAAATCGAAAAGATTGGGGCGTCCTTACCCGCCCTAGCGTTGCGAGGACGGGGCACCCACTTAGGGACGATGCGCGCACGCGTGCCCATTGGCACACCAACAGTTCATCCCGTCCACACCCCAACTGGCAACTGGAGACTGTTAACTGGCAACTGCCTTTACGTGGTGTGATCGACCACAATCTTCCATCCGGCGTCAGTCTTCTCCATGACCAGCGAAAAGACACCCTCAGCATTTCCGCCGTCCTGCTTCTTCCGCTCAAGATGGAACCTTCCCAGCACCACCGCGAAATTCTCATCAAGCTGCTTCACATCGAAATCACTGAAGCTCAGCGTGCCCATCGCGGCTTTGGTCGGATAGCTGCGGCGGTAGTTGTCTGCCAACTCTGCAAAACCCTTATGCACGCCGCGGCTGACAAAGATCGTCTCTGGGGAGTCTTTGTAGCCCGTCAGGAAGCCTTCAATGTCGCCGGCATTCCACGACCGTTCCTGCGCCAGCAGCACCTTGATGCAGTCCAGGGTCTGCTGGGGTACGGTTCCCAACTGGGCAGGTGCAAGGGTGGCGGAGGCAAGGACCAGGGCGAGCAAAATACGGCGCATGACTAAAATGTATCTATGCCCCACGCGCAGGCCAATACGAAAGTGGTGCACACCGTCTGTTCGCATGACTGCCCAGACTCCTGCGGTGTCCTGGTAACGGTCGATACGCTGACCGGACGCGCTACCAAAGTGCAGGGCGATCCCTCCCATCCGGTGACGCGTGGCTTTCTTTGCGGTAAGGTCGCCAAGTATCTCGACCGTGTCTATTCGCCTGATCGCCTGCTTTATCCCATGCGCCGCCGTGCCGATGCCCGGAAAGGTCCACTGGAGAAGGGCAACGAGGCCGCTGCGTTCGAGCGCATCTCCTGGGATGAGGCACTGGACCTGGTTGCCGGGCGCCTGAAGACCATCACGGAGACCCACGGGCCGGAGTCGGTGCTGCCCTACTCCTATGCGGGAACCATCGGCCAGTTGGGCTATGGCTCCATGGACCGCCGCTTCTTTCATCGCCTGGGAGCCTCGCAGCTCGACCGCACCATCTGCGCCAGTGCCGGCGGCGCCGCCATGATGAGCGTCTACGGCGTGAAGCTCGGTGTCGAGCCGCAGGACTTCGCGCATGCCCGCTCCATCATCGCCTGGGGCGCGAATATTCACGGCAACAACATCCATCTGTGGCCCTTCATCGAACAGGCCCGCCGCAATGGAGCGAAACTGATCGTCATCGATCCGTATAAGACCCGCACCGCGGCTCTGGCGGATTGGCACATCGCCATCCATCCGGGAACGGATACCGCTCTGGCGCTGGGCATGATGCATGTCATCGTGCGTGACGGTCTGGAGAACAAGGAATATATCGCCCGCTGCACGCATGGCTTCGACGACCTCAAGCGCCATGTCCTGCAACCCGAATACGCTCCAGCACAGGTGGAGAAGGTTACCGGAGTGGCCGCCGCCGATATTGAGCGCCTGGCGCGGGAGTACGCGCGTGCGGTGCCCTCGGCGATTCGCCTGAACTACGGCATCCAGCGCAGCGAGAACGGCGGCGCCGGCGCTCGCGCGGTGCTGATGCTGCCGCTGCTGACCGGCGCCTGGATGCATCGCGGCGGAGGCGTGCAGCTTTCCACCTCAGGTTCATTCCCTTTCAATTCGACACGGCTACAGATGCCGGAGCTGATGCTCGCCAGCCCTCTGAAGCGCGAGGCGCGCGTGGTGAACATGTCGCAGCTCGGCCAGGCGCTGACAGAGCTGAACGATCCGCCAGTAAAGGCGATGTTTGTCTACAACAGCAATCCCGCGGCCGTGGCTCCCAACCAGAATGCTGTACTGCGCGGCATGGCTCGCGAAGACCTGTTCACGGTGGTACACGAACAGTTCTTCACCGACACGGCCGACTACGCGGACGTCCTGCTGCCCGCGCCGACCTTCCTGGAAG
>NZ_JBFRCY010000643.1:0-3871 GCF_052113305.1 Terriglobus sp. YAF25 | reverse complement strand
GTGCGTACAGAGGATGAGTTGCCAGAGAAACAATTGCGAGAAGCATGGATAGTGCCCATGCCATACCTCGCCGCGTGCAGAGTTGGTTAACTGCGCGTGCGTTCATGCGTTTTGCCCCTCGAATGGAAATGCTGCTGCTTTTTTGAATCCGGATTCATAGAGTGTTTGAATCCGGATTCATCTAATAGCGAGAAAACGTTATCCGCGCCGCTAAAGCTATGTCAAGAAATCTTTTATGAGACGATTCAGTCGCTCGAATTAGTTCAGGGATCGAAGTTAGAGAGAGACGTCTCAGCAAAAATGGTGCGCTTAACAACACAAACGAAAAAGCGAGCTGGAGCATTTTCCTGTAGGTGCAGAGTAGGGCATCCGCGTCTATGGGCGTTTTCCGCAATGAAAACGCCGCTTCACGCCCCTTTCCGGGATACCCAGCAACAGGGAAAATGCTCTATTTCGCGGGCTCTTCGATACGAAGCATCTGATCCACACTCACATGCTGCAGATGTTGCCGGATGCCGCTCGGCCACTGGACCTCTATGTCTGCTTCCGTACTTCCACCCAATCCAAAATGAACCCGCTTGTCGCTGCTGGAGAGATACGAGCCCGCAGTTGATACCGTGGCATACTGCGATTGGCCGTGATATATCACGTGTAYGTTAGCGCCGATCGCATCGCGATTCGAAGTATGTCCAACGAGTAGCAGCGTCAACCAGTGATTGCTTGATTCAGTCCGATTCAAGATGAGATGCGCCGGCCCATCGTTGGTCGAGACCACCGCATCGAGACGGCCATCATTGTCGAAGTCGCCGAGCGCCAGTCCCCTTCCCACCCACGGTTCGCGAAAGACTGCTCCGGCTTCGGACGAAACATCAACGAACTTTCCTTCGCCAACATTGCGGGCAAGCAGCATCGGCTCACGGTAATGAAGCTGCGGGAAGTTCAGCTCCACATTGTCCAGGTCATGCCCCTGCGCCACAATCAGATCTTTGCGGCCATCGTTGTCGTAATCCAAGAAGCGAATACCCCAGCCGGAGCGCAGGAGCGTCATCTTCGCGATGCCGGAGCTGTAGGTGTCGTAGTTGAAGGAACCATCGCCGTTGTTGCGGTAGAGCGCATACTTCTGCATGGCGAGGTTCGTGATGACCAGGTCAGGAAGACCCGATTGAAGTCCGCGAGAGCAATCCCCAGACCTTTCGCCGGCTTGTCGAGGCCGAAGGCAACGGCCTTCTCTGTAAACGTCCCATCCCCGTTGTTGCGATAGACCAATGGACGAATCGCCGGGAAGATATCGGGATGGCAATAGGCGCGATAGCCCTCGCGATGCTCTCCACACCAGACATCTTCAAAGTCCCAATGCACATACCGCAGCACGATCAGGTCAAGTTTGCCATCGTTGTCGAGATCGACCCACGCTGCTGCGGTATACCAGATATCACCTTGAGCGGCCGCGCCGCCCGTGCCGGACTTCTCTGTCACATCCGTAAAGGTGCCATCGCCATTGTTGCGGTACAGGCGATTGCCCCCGTACGCCGTCACATAGAGATCTTCAAAACCATCATTGTCGAAGTCTCCGACGGCAACCCCCATGCCATAACCGACACCTTTCAGCCCGGCGTGCTCGGTCACGTCTTCAAAGCTGCCATCGCTTTTCTGGTGATACAGACGATTCCAGTCTTCTGGGCCTTTCTTTCGCGGTATGGTCCCCTTCGGTGCCGGGTTCGGCACGGACGCACCGTTCGCGAAAAAGATATCGAGACGGCCATCGTTGTCGTAATCAAAGGCTGCGACACCGGAGCCTATCGTCTCCAGAATGTACTTGTGAGACGAGTGGTAAGCACGCGCCTGAAAACCGGGCTTGAGCCGGTCACTGGCGTCGATAAAGTTTGCATGTTCCGCGGAAGCTTTCGTTTTGGAGCCTGCTCCAGGAGCTTGTCCTGCAAGATTCTTCGTTCCATGGCTCAGCAAGAGAAGCAGTCCAAACACGGCGAAATTCGGCGGAAGCACCCGCATAGACGATCGGCCCTTATCGATAGAGATTTTTTCGTTGAGGCGGAAAGCTTCCGGTCTCAAGCAGAGTCATGGCTCTGAGGTTGAATCTGCGGAGTTATCGTAGCAGGACTCCGATTTCTACGAGTAGACGGGGTACGTTTTCCCAGGCCAGGTGGCCTGGGACAGGAAAACCGGGCACATGTCCCCGACGGACACCGCCCCAGCCAGCAAAGGCTGGCTGGGGACCCCGGACATGGAGCACCCAGTGTATGGTCAGCCTAACGGACGTCCACGGCTACGATGCGGGCGGGCCCTGCGATGCCGTTATCCACGTCGGTCGTCAGCACTGCTTCAAAGTCACGATCGCTGTTGCCTGTGCCGATGCGGCGTTCAAGCTCGGCAACCTGATTCGGATTCGATAAGAACTCGCCTGCGGCGGCTGTCCCGCTCATACCGATGCCGGCGACAATCACGATCACCTGCCCGAGTACCTGGCTGTGAATGCGGGCGATGATGGCGTAATCGCGGTTAACCGTGGTCATCTTATCCTGCAGATGCAGGCTCCACTGGCGATTCCCCGGATCTTTGCTGTCGCGGATATAAAAAGAGTCCACGTCGCTTCCACCGAACTGGTATCGCAGCGGTTCAATCAACTTGAGTGTCCACTGATTGTCGAGACCACCAAGAAAGACCGTTGGCCCTTCGCGGAGCTCATTGAGGTTGGTGCCGAGATTCAGGCGAACGCGAACCGGCCGATTCTGATGTCCTACGACAGACTCCAGCCTCATCATGGCGAGAACGTCGGAGTAGACGACATTCTCTCCTAAAGTTTCATGGTCAAAGAAGGTTCCGGAAGAGAGCAGCTTAGTGTCTTCCAGGTCCAACGCGTGCGCGATGGCCTCCGGTGTCGTAGCGGCATTACCCGGCCAGCGTTTTTTCGCCGAGATTGGCAGGCAGAACGTAATAGGTCCGGGTGCAGCCAAGAATGGAGACCATAACCGATCCATCGGCGTCGGCGTATAGCTCCGCCAGAGAAATCCAGAAGCGATGCCAATCACAAGAAGAAGCACTGGGATAACGGTCCAGATCAAACGGCGCGAGAAGCGCGACTTCTTCACTGGAGGGGAGACAGGTGCGCTTTCATCTGCCACGTCGTTCGCAGGGGTTGGCGCCTCAGCGGGAGACCTATCGTGGATCGGAATTGGCTTGGCATCGCGCGCCGGAAAGAACTCGGGGACATAGGAGCCGATGTTGAGCTCAATGCGGAGCTCCGAGGAGTGAGACGATTCATGGTAGTACTGCGCGATGCGTTTACGAATCTCCGCGACAGTCACGCGGACCACAGGATCGGATGCAGTATCGTAGTCTGCCGGGCGGCCAAAGACCTCGACACCGAGGGTTCGCTCCTTTAGATGCGCCCCTCGTCCTTCGAGCGTTTCCTCCACCATATAGCGCAGCAGCGTAGGGTATCGCTTGCTGTTGCGGAAGTGAGTGGAATGGAGCAGACGCTCCATCTGCGCTCGGATCTTTTCTTTATCTTCCGATGAGAACGGTACGAGCGTTTGCGACTCAGGAGTGCTCGGCAGCATTTGGCCTTCCCCAATGGTTACTGAAGAATAGGCCGTTATAACCAGCTTTCGCAACTGGGTCTTTACCTGTCTTTACCTCCTTCTTACCTCTTTGCATGTGCAAGCAAAGACAGGGCGTACCCCGTGTATACCCGTTAGACCTGACATGGGATGACATGCGGCACCTAGACTCCGCTGGTCGTAGAAGTACACCTGTGCCGGGCCCCGAAGTTTCGCTGGCACGAAAATCCTCCAAAAAAACACACAAACAACAGAGGGAACGACCATGAAGCAGACAGTGCATTTTCTTGAGG
>NZ_JBFRCY010000642.1:0-2719 GCF_052113305.1 Terriglobus sp. YAF25 | reverse complement strand
GATGCTGATGGTGTGGGCGGCACCGTGAACCTCGTAACACCCACGGCGCAGGATAAGCCAACCTACTCGCTTAACGGAACCGCGGGCTACAACCCACTGCAAAATGGCTTCTGGCGCGGAGGATTCGATGGAACCTTCGGCAAGCGCTTTGGCCCTGGAAAGAAGTTCGGGTTTCTGCTGGGAGGAAACTGGGACCGCACCAACCGCGGCATCGACGACCTCGAGCCCAGCCAGGGCATTGGAGTGCTGCCCAACGGCACCAACATCGCCTATGTCAGCAGCGAAGACCTGCGTTCCTACGAGTATTACCGCACTCGCTACGGCTTTGTAACCGGCATTGACTATAAGGTCAGTCCCAACACCTCCGTGTATTTCAAGGGCCTCTATGCCGACTTCCATGACTTCGGTGAGACGCGTGTCTACACCCCCAATGCGGGAAACATCGTCGGCGGCAGCGGCTCCCAGGTCATCTTCGACAACACGGGCTCATGGCAGTATCGCCACTACATCCGCAGGCCGGACCAGCAGATCTTCAGCCTGCTGGCGGGCGCGAGCCAGGAGATCTCCAAAGATGTGCTGACGTATGACTTCGCCGTCTCGCGTGGTCATAACATCGGCGGCCAGGTCTTTCCCAGTACCTATTTCAGCGGCCCCAGCAATGTCACCTTTACTGAAGATCTGAGCAATCCGAACCGGCCGAAGTTCTCAGCGACGGATGGCACCAACGGTTTTGATGCGACGCAGTACACGGTCAACGAGTCCGATGGCGGCAGCTATCATGCGACGCAGCTCAACATTCAGGGCACCGCCTCCTATGCCCACAACTACAACGCAGGCGGCCATCCCAGCACGTTCTCTTTCGGCGTCAAGATACGTAACTCGTACTCGACTCAGCGGGAGAACGACAATCATCTTTCATACACGGGCGCCACACCATTTACGCTTGCCAGCGTTGTGGGCAGTTACACCAATCCGACATATTACAACAACAGCTTCGCCATCAATGGAAAGGCGTATGGTCCTGCGTCATCCTATGGTGGCATTCAGCACGCGGTCGCAGCCAATGCCGGTGACTTTACGGAAGATGTTGTGGGTGATTCTGTCACCTACGCGCAGGCTTTCTTCAATGCCGATGAGCGTATTACTGCCGGGTATCTGCAGGACGTAATCTTTATCGGCAATCTGCGCCTGGAGGGCGGCCTTCGTTTCGACGCGGGCAGCACGCACTTCCTTGCCAATACCGTCAACAATGCGGCTACGGGTCCGTGCTTCAAGGACCCAACGCAAGTCTGTCCTGGTGTAACACCGACCAGGCAGGATGCCAGTTACTTCAATCCGCTTCCCAGCGCGGCGCTGCAGTGGCAGTTCCAGAAAGACAGCAACCTGCGTTTCGTCTATAGCCGCGGATCGGCACGACCAAACATCGGCGATCTTGTGCCGGCGACGGTCGTCGATCCCAATCAGACTCCTTATCCGACAGTGTCAACCGGCAATCCAAACCTGGTGCCGACGTTGTCGGACAACTTCGACATCCTTGCCGAGCACTACTTCCAACCCCTCGGCATCGTGCAGGCCGGCTACTTCTTCAAGGAGCTGCATAATCCTATCTATCCGGTTGCCAACCTGGTCAACAATTACAACGGCACGGGCAGAACGTATCAGGAGACGCTCTCCATCAACGGCCCAAATGCGCGGCTTCAGGGAATCGAGCTGCAATGGCAGCAGCGCTTCTCCTTTCTCCCGGGCATGCTGAATGGCCTCGGCGTCAACGCGAACTACAGCTACGCAACCTCGCATGTGACGTTCCCGTCGGGCTTCGATGGCGACCGCGGTGACCATCCCGCACTGGACCGCACCTCACCCAATAACTACAACTTCAATCTGACCTACGATAAAAGCCGCTTTTCAGGTCGCTTTGCGATCAGTCATAACGATGCGAGTATCGCAGCCTATCAGTGGAATGCAGGCACAGGAGCGGCCAACGATCCAATCCTCGGATTGAAGGGACCTACCGGAGACAACTACTTCTATGCGCATACGCAGTTCGATGTGCAGGGAAGTTATCGCGTTCACAAGGGATGGCAGGTGGTCGCCTCCGGACTGAATCTCAGCAATGAAGTCTTCGGCTTCTACAACGGAAGCACCATCTATCCGGTGCAGCGCGAGTACTATCGTCCAACGGTTTCATTCGGCATGCGTTGGACACTGGCGAGTGAGCAGTAGTGAAGGAGGGCCGATATCGCTCGACGAAGCAATACATCGGGTGCCCCATGTCCGGGGTCCCCAGCGAACTTGTTCGTTGGGGTGGTGTCCCTCGGGGACATGGGCCCGGCCTTTACTTTCTGTACCCCTACAGCGGTGCATTCGAGCTACGGGTTCACCCAAACGAAACAAGTTCGCTGGGGACCCCGACGCTCGAACGTCCCACATAAGCTTCGCGTATGTGGGGCACCCAGTGATAGCCGTTGTCGTAGGCGATACAGATAGAACCCGTCGATGGAAAAGCGCTGAAGGCGCGCTCTATATCAGCCTGGGGCAACGCCCCAGGTATCGGATAGCGAAACGGCATGAGGGCTGAAGAGTCTGTGTGAGAGAGGCATCATCTCTCTGGATGAGTGAGCCGTTGTTGGAGGATTTCATTGTTGAGTGTGGATGGGAGCTGTTTTAGTGGGATTTCTGGAGGATGTAGATGCGTTTGAGGTTGTAGGCGGTGGCGGCG
>NZ_JBFRCY010000641.1:0-2721 GCF_052113305.1 Terriglobus sp. YAF25 | reverse complement strand
TCACTGGGAAAACTCAGAACAAAGAGACACCCAACTCGCCCCTTGGACAGACTTCTACAACCAACAAAGACCTCATGCTAGCCTCAACCTACGCCCGCCCATCAGCAGGCTCCAGATGTCAACAACCTCTTGACCTCCTACAGGCACCCAGTGAATGGGCGGCGAATATTCCAACTAGCAACCAGGAACTAGCAACCAGCAACTGCCTTACAGCGCGCTCGCCTTACACAGCTTCACCGTGTCATCACGATGCAGCTTCAACTCGCCTGCGGCCAGCACTTCATTCAGCTGCTCAAGACTCGTTGCACTCGCAATGGGAGCAGTAACAGTACGGCGGCTCAACAACCACGCCAGCGCTACCGTTGCCTGCTTGGCTCCTGTTGATGCGGATACCTCCGCAAGCGCCTTCAGAATGCGCTCTCCACGTTCGTCGAAGTACTTGGTCACATAACCTGCGCGTGCTGCGCCTTCCGCGTCTGCCTTTGACTTGTACTTCCCGGTAAGAAATCCGGCAGCGAGCGAGAAGTAAGGAATGACACCGATGTTGTGCTTGTCCACCACCGGCTCTACGCCCTCTTCGTACTCCTGGCGCACAACCAGGTTGTAGTGCGGCTGGATCGACTCGTATCTCGGAAAGCCGTTGTGTTTGGCGATATCCAGAGCGACGGCAAGACGCTTGCCGCTGTAGTTCGAGGCGCCGATCGCACGCACCTTCCCGGCCTGCACCAGCGATGCGAAGGCCCCAAGCGTCTCCTCCAGAGGCGTCTCTACATCATCCRTGTGCGCCTGGTAGAGATCGATGTAATCCGTCTGCAGCCGCTGCAGAGAGCCCTCTACGGCCTTCACGATGTGTGCCTTGCGCAGACCCTTTCCTTCGGCGACCTCCATGCCGACCTTGGTGGCGAGCACGACCTTGTCGCGTGTGCCGCTGCGGGCGAACCAGTTGCCGAGGATCGTCTCGCTCTCGCCTCCCTTGTTGCCCGGGAACCAGCGCGAATAGACATCAGCCGTGTCGATGAAGTTGAAACCGCGATCGACAAATGCATCCAGGATGGTGAAGGACTTCTGTTCATCGATTGTCCAACCGAACACATTGCCACCCAGACAGATCGGTGAAACCATCAGGCCCGAACGGCCAAGCTGCTTCTTCTCCATCCCAACGTTCTCCTCAGTTCATCCACTTTCTGTCGCGAGGATCGCGGCGCTCGTCATCAGGCGCGATGTAACGGCCCTCTTCATCGAACTTCACCACGCGGTTCTGCTTGCGCATGTAGACCTCAAACTTACGTGCGGCCCGGCGGCGCTTCCAGCGATAGTAGCCATTGCGCAAGCCGAAATACCCCTCGCTGGCGCCATAGACCAACCCACGCGTCGGCGCGAACTTGAAGTAGAGCCAACCGCACAAGGCTCCGCAGAGCTCGGCCAAAGCACCAAGACGATCGCCACCCTGAATCACCGTTGCCAGTTGCAACAGGATAAAGATGGAGACCGCATACTTCGCCTTCATCCGGATGACGAAGAAGACATACATCTCGCTGTCGCCCATCAACGAGGCAAACGCTGTCATCAGCCCCATGACCGCAGGCCATGGACCGGCGGCGACAAGATCCGGGCGCAACCCGAAGACATGCGTGTAGCAGATCGCCGAAGCCAGCAGCCCCGCTCCAACGGCAGTGAATAGATAGAGCTCGACCAGACGCCGGCTGCCGAAGGTTCCCTCCATCCACACCCCGAGGAACCACAGCGAGAGTAGGGCGAAGATCATCCCCAGAAGACCAATCGGGTAGAAGATGAAGGTCAGCAGTTGCCAGACGTGGCCGTGGAAGACGCTCTGCGGCACCAGCACTACATATCCGGTCAGCAGGTGCGCGATATCCCGGGCTGCCCATTCCAGCACAAGGAAACCGAAGAAGGACGCCAGGTGGATGAGGATGAGCTTGCGGGTCGCGCCGGAAAAGTGTGGAAGGTTCAGCGTGATGGGTCCGGTGCTGCGCATGCACTCCATTTCATCACAGCGGCCTAGCCCCCGTCCCGGCCTTCCCGAGGACTCTTCTGCCGGCCGGCCGCCCGGAACGATTCACCGCATCTTCCGGCTTTACCGGGTGTTTATACTCAGTGATATGCGTCGCCCGTCCCTAATTCGCCTTGTCCTCGCCGCCGGCCTCACTGCCGCGGCTGCTCTGCCGATTGCAACGCCGACCGCTGCCGTGGCACAGCAGAAGCAGCGCACTGTGGAAGGCAAGGTCATCGACGGCTCTGACGGCGCCCTGAAGGGGGCCGTGGTCTATCTGAAGGACACCCGCACCCAGTCCGTAAAGAGCTTTATCACCAGTGAAGACGGGGCGTACCGCTTCGGCCAGCTCTCCCAAAACACCGATTACGAGCTGTGGGCCGTGCACGAGGGCAAGAAGAGCAACACCAAGACGGTCAGCTCCTTCGACAGCAAGAATGCCTTCCAAATCAACCTGAAGGTCAACTAGGCAAATCCCCTTTTTAGTTGTCATCCCGAAGGGATCTGCTTTTCAGGTATGCCCGAGTTAGAAATCGCGGTTGAAAAGCAGATTTCCCGCTCCGCTTTGCCCAGACAGCAGAGCTGTCCGGGGACCCCATCGCGACGAAATGACAAACAAAGATTGATAGCCATAGAAAAAGCCCCGCTTTGCGGGGCTTTTGTCATGTTGGCAACAAATCGTCTACCTATGCCCTAATCCACTCTGGCGA
>NZ_JBFRCY010000640.1:0-2747 GCF_052113305.1 Terriglobus sp. YAF25 | reverse complement strand
ACCGTAGGCCGAGCTGCCGACGACAACGACAAGAAATTTCTCGCAACTGCGGCGCAATCCGACGTCAACGAAATCAAACTCAGCGAGCTCGCTATCCAGAAGACAAGCGACCCCGCCGTGAAGGCCTTCGCGCAGAAGATGGTCACAGAACACAAGGCGATGACCGTGAGCATGAAGCCATTTGCCGAGTCTTGGGGTCTGGCTGCCCCGAGCGATCTCGACAATGACCACAAGGAAGAATGGAGCAAGCTCAACGGCCTTGCTGGAAAGGATTTTGACAAGGAGTACATCGATACGATGGTTTCCGACCATGCCAAAGCACTGGACGCCTTCACTTCTGAGGCGAAGGATACGAAGGACGTAAAGTTTAAAGCCGTCGTACTAAAGGGCAAGACCCATGTTGCAGCACACAAAAACATGGCATATGACCTGAAGAAGAAGCTCTAGGTGGGGCGGTCCCCCGGAGGACGCCGAGGCTAAACTGCACCGCGTCCTTCGGGGTCTCTCGCGTGTTTCCATAGCGGTCGCCACTGTTCGTACTTCAGATCGGTCCAAGTGGGCAATTCTACGACAGGAATGCGCAGCCTATTTCTTCTCAGGTGGCCTTAGAACCATTCGGTTTATCCATCGCCGTGACACGTGGGAATGAGGAACATCAACTCGATATAAAGAAAGATTCCCCGGCCACAAGCGGCTTCGGCCTCGCGCTTTAGCTTTCAACCACAGTCTTTCATGCCATATCTACATGCGCGTCTTTTCAGGATCTGATGGAGCCCGGTAAACTTCTTGCCATGGGATTGGGAGCAACGCTGCAGGCCAAACTAATCAATCATGGACAGTCCGAAATCTGGCGGCGAGTAGAAGGGAAGGATTGTCCCGCGAGAACGCTCGCTACGAATGAAGTGTGAATGTGACACGCCGCTTATGTGCTCCGGAAGTGTTCGATACCTTTTATAAAGGCTGTCATCTTTCCGCAGTCACATTGCCTCCCTGCAACCCGAGAATCTCGATGAGATTGCTGCGGAACTCAAGCCGAAAACCAGCACCTGCTGACGGTCTTGGAAGCATTGACCACCCGCGTCAGTGTTATCCGCATTCGTGGTGGCGCCCAATGAGTGGGTCTTTCGGGGTACCTGTGGATAAAATTCGCCTTTTATTCGCCTATACTTCCTTCGTACGGGTTCGGTCTGGAACCAAATTCGGAGGACCTGTTTTGGAATGCCTGCCCGTTGTGTTTCGCCAGATATCACTGCAGCCGTTTACTGCGTACGAGCTGGAATACGAAGCGCTGCCCCGAGTGCGGTGGCGAGTGCGACGAGGACAAGGAAAACCGGCGAGTCCGGTGTTGATCTGACCGTGGGGAACGCCCCAACAATCGCGCAAGGTTATGACCCAGACTGACTTTAACAATCAATGGAGCATCGATGAGTTGCCAGCCTGCGACTTCGGCATGGAACTGCTGAAGCATTTTGCTGACATGCATCCAGAACTCACGACGTCTCATATCCGGCGACTCGCATGGACAGAGGAGGTAGATCCATTTACTGCCGCAGATCCTCTGTGGATGGCGTACACCCGTCATGTGGCGGACTGTCCCCATTGCAATGATCTCTAACCATGCCGTACCCAAGGGCTGCATGGTTTTGTAGGAACAGGTTATGCAGATGGGACAGATGCGATCGGCTTCTGTGTTTCTGGGCCATACGACGGAGTGCTGAGCCGATTTTGAAGCCGGCGCTCTATCGAACGGACGCCGGCCTAACCCTGGCCGCCGCCCTCTTCTTGTAACGAAATCGTTCCGCCTCCAGATGTACACATCCTTTGAATCTATGAGCGGTTAGCAAGTCCTTTCAAAGTCATGTGTTAGACGGTGCTATTGTTTTGTAGCCTATCGAGGCGCAATCGCGCCATGTTGATAGTAGCCACCGATCTACTTGGTAATACCAGCAAAGCCGTTGAGCTTCACACGGGAAGTGTTCAGGAACTTAAAAGTTAGTAGGTCGCCATCAAGGATGCGTCGGAATAGATCGGCCTCCGCCGCCGAGAAGATGCCCGGCGTTCTCGCCATCTATACCCACAAAAACGCTCCAGGCCATCCATAACCTGCACGAGGCCGGCGTGGACATCGTCCCCGTAACGACCATCGTCAACGGCATCAACAACGAGCAGGTTGGCCGCATCATCCAGTTCGCCCTGGATAACCCGATATCCGGCTTGTCTTACCCAAACACCACTACTTGGTTTGGCTCGCCAACTTTTCTTTTTCTTCCGTATAAGGACCTCGCACGATCGTGCTCTTGATTAGTTGAGAATCTTTGATCATGTTGTAGATCGGGCACGTGGCTTCGACAGCCTTCTGCAGTTCCTCAATCTTCTCCTTAGTCTCAGGTGAGGAGATGTAAACGCTATAGGCGATGTCCTTATAAGTGGGAGGGGTGTCGATATTGCCGAGGCGGCTCGTCAGCGTGCCCTCGACCTTCAGCTCGAGACCGTCCAGCTTGATCTGCCGTTTGGATGCTTCGATCTCATAAATGTGTGTCAGGCAGGTGATCATACGTCCCAGGATGTCTTCCTCGGGTACCGGACCAAGATTGTGGCCACCTGTGATGTTTCAAGAGGTTGTTGTCCATCCGTTTGTATCTGGAGATTCTGTTTGTGACGAGCAAATAGAAGTTTCCGGAGGAACGGATGGACTATCACTATCATGCCCGATTGACGGTGCATGGTCGAAGAGCGATGTGTGTAGC
>NZ_JBFRCY010000639.1:0-2747 GCF_052113305.1 Terriglobus sp. YAF25 | reverse complement strand
GGCAATGTCTATGCCACGCTCTCCGGACCGCGCAATCAGAAGACACCTGTTTCGATCTTCCGTATCGATCGCGACTTTCAGGTGCGCCCTTTTGTGCGCGACCTGATGAACCCTACCGGGCTTGCCTTCGATGGCGAAGGCTATCTCTACGCCAGCTCTCGTGCGGAGGGCATCGTCTACCGCATCTCGCCCACCGGAGCGATGACTGTATACGCCGAAGGCATGGGGGTCGCTACCGGGATCGCCTTCGATAATGACGGCAATCTGTTTGTAGGCGACCGCAGCGGAACCATCTTCAAGATCGACCGCGAGCGCCAGATCTTTGTCTACGCCACGCTCGAACCCAGCGTCGCAGCCTATCACCTTACCTTTGACACAACCGGCACTCTCTTCGTAACGGCGCCGACGACCTCCAGCCGCGACCATGTGTACACCATTAACCGCAATGGCGAGGTGGACACCTTCTACAACGGACTGGGACGCCCCCAGGGCTCTGCCTTTGATATCGACGGCAACTTCTATGTCGCGGCATCGCTGAACGGACAGCGCGGCATTGTGCGCATCACACCCAGGCGAGAGGCATCGCTGATTGTCTCCGGTAGCTCGATTGTCGGGTTCTGCTTCCTGGAAGACGGCTGTGCCGCCATCGCTACCAATAACGCGCTCTATCACGTCGAACTCGGCATCGAAGGGCAGCTTCTGCCATCTACAAATTCATGAACGCAGAGATTATCGCGATCGGCTCTGAAATGCTGACGCCGCATCGCCAGGACACCAACTCGCTCTTTCTGACCGACCGTCTTAACTCGCTTGGAGTTACGGTCGATTTCAAGACAATTGTCGGCGATAACTTCACCCATCTCACGGGTGCTATTGCGACAGCGCTATCACGGGTTGATATTGTGCTGCTCTCGGGTGGCTTGGGGCCAACAGAAGACGACCTGACGCGCGAGGCCGTCGCCTCTGTCCTCAAGCTCAATCTGAAGCGGAACAACGATCTGCTCGCCGGCCTTCATGCACGCTTTGCCAAACGCGGCATCACCATGTCCGACAACAACGCCAAGCAGGCCGATGTCATCGACGGCGCGGTGGTATTGCCCAATGCCAATGGATCGGCTCCTGGGCAGTTTATGGACACAGTCTTCGGCAAGCATCGCAAGCTCGTCATCCTTCTGCCCGGGCCGCCAAAGGAACTGAAGGCGCTGTACGACGCTGAGGTGCGGCCGCGGCTGCACTCTGTCTTGCCGCCCCGATTCATCACCAAACGCATGCTGCGGATCGCGCTGGTACCGGAATCGACCGTAGACGCAAGGGTTGCCCCGATCTACAAGGGCTACAGTGATGTGGAGACCACGATCCTGGCGCACAACGGCGAGATCCAGCTGCACTTCCAGTACGCCGGCGTATCCCTGAACCAGGCACAGGCCCGCGTCGATGAAGTCGCCAGCCGATGCGAACAGGAGATGGGAGACGACGTCTTCTCTTCGCATGGAGAATCTCTGGAAGAGGTGGTGCAACTGCTGCTGGGCCTGAAAGGCGTACGCGTCGCAACCGCCGAGAGTTGCACCGGAGGCTGGCTGGCACAGCGTTTAACCTCACTGCCCAATGCATCGCGCACCTTTCTTGGCGGAGCGGTTGTCTACTCCAATGACCTGAAGAGCAGCTTTACCGATGTCCCCGCATCTGTCATTGAAGCCTTCGGTGCAGTCAGTGGTGCAGTTGCCCGCGCGATGGCGGAAGGCATCCGCACCCGGACCGGCGCGGAGATCGGTATCGGCATTACCRGCATCGCCGGGCCAGGCGGAGGCACAGACGAGAAGCCCGTGGGTCTGGTGTTTGTGGCGCTTGCCGACGGACAGGATACCGATGTGAAGAAGCTGAGCCTCGGTGGAGACCGCGAGCGTATTCGCTGGTGGGCGACACAGAATGCGCTGGATATGCTGCGCAGAAAGCTGATGTGACGTTGCTCTAAGGCGGGACTTACAAGGACCTTGCTACACTCACCTCTGACGCAATGAACCCCTGGCTTCTCACTCTCGTCCTTGCCTACCTGTTGGGATCAATTCCCTTCGGCTACATCCTTGTTCGTGTCTTTCTCAAGCAGGACATCCGCAAAACCGGCAGCGGCAATACCGGCGCTACCAACGTAGCGCGCTCCGGCAAGAAGGGCCTGGCGATTGCCACCTTGCTGCTGGATCTGCTGAAGGGTGTCGCCGCGGTGATCATCGCCCGTCATATCGCCGCAGCACACGGGATGAACACAGAGGACATGGCGGCAGCCGCCGCAGCGATGGCGATTCTTGGCCATATCTTTCCCGTGTGGCTCCGCTTTCGCGGCGGTAAGGGAGTGGCCACCGGCCTCGGTGTGTTTCTTGCAATCTCACCGCTGACGACGCTGTGCTGCCTGGCTGTCTTCATCGTGATCTTTCTGCTGTGGAAGTATGTATCCCTGGCCAGCATTGTGGCAGCGGCAGTCTTTCCTGTTTTCGCCTTTCTTTTCTCGCACGGCAATGTAAGCCCGATTGTTGCGGCAAGCTTCGTTGTGATTCCCGCGGTCATCATCTTCAAGCACCACTCGAATATTCAGCGGCTGCTCAAGGGAACGGAAAACCGCTTCGGCAAAAAGAAGGTCGCCTAGGATGAGCCGGATCACTGTACTGGGAGCAGGAGCATGGGGCACAGCACTCATGTTGTCTTTGGCACGCCGTGGCGGCCATGAGCTGACACTATGGGCACACACCGAACAG
>NZ_JBFRCY010000638.1:0-2748 GCF_052113305.1 Terriglobus sp. YAF25 | reverse complement strand
CCGTATAACCATCACGTGCAATGATGGAGTACTTGAGCTGCTTGCCCTTTTCGTCGACCATCTTCAGCGGCTGGCCCTCGTTATCGACCAGCGTCACCTTGATCTTGCGATAGCTGCCGTCCTGGTTGGGATTGGAGGGCTTATAGCTCAGCACGTACTGGTTGCGGATGGAATCGTTGATCGACGCGAAGATGTCCGGCAATGCTCCCTGGAACTGCGGGAAGAACGACAGGCCGCCCGTCATCGAGGCAAAGGTCTTCATCTGGTTGTCGGCCTGCAGATAGTCCAGCCTCTGAATACCACCCATACCGGGCTCTGCCATGGTACGCACTAACTGGCCAGTGCCGATGGCAAAGATGGTGACATTCGACGTTGCCTTGATCTTCTTCAGAATGGTGTCGAGGTTAATCTTGGAGAAGGTATCGCGTCCGCTGCCCACCAGGATGATGTACTTGCGGCCCTCGATACGGCTTACGCGGTCCAGCGTCTCGTACAGCGCGTCAAAGAGGTTGGTGTCGCTGAACCCTGGAATCGTCAGGGTTTGCAGCGCCTGTAGCGTCATCATCTTGTCTTTGGTGAAGTCAGTCAGGATGCGGGTACGGAGGTCGTAGGTGATGACGGCAATGTAGTCATCTTCTTTCAAGGAACGGAAGAAGGCCGCAGCCGTATTTTGCATGTCCTGGATGAAGTACCAGTTGTTCGAGGCAAACTCCAGCAGCATCACCGCCGTGATGGGAGCCTTCATCGTCCGTAGATCGTTGACCGGCTGCGGAACGCCGTCTTCGGTTATGCGGAAGTTCCCTGCCTTAAGCCCAGGAACAAACTGCCGGTTCTTGTCGAGCAGTACGCTTACATCCACGGTCACCACTGGCACATTGACGCGGATGACCGGAAGATCCAACCCTTTTGGATTCTTGATCTTCTCCTCTGCGGGAGCAGGGGGAGGAGGCGCCGAGTCATCTTTCGGCTGCTTCTTTTTCAGCACAATGCCGTCGTTCTGCTGTACCGGGCCGCTGTCATCTCCTGTGGGCGCCGGCGTTGTCGGCTGCTGTTGCGCCACGACTGTACCTGCAGACAAAACAATTCCCAAAACTGCAGCAACTGCCAAACGGATGAGATCTCGCATGTTCATCGATATCGACTTTACTCCACTCGCCACTCAAAGGTGTACCGCGGGCAGACGGAGTATTCCATCCATGTAGACGAGCTTTAAACAGAAATGTTCCGCGAGCGACAGGTGCAGTCGATGCAGCCATGCTCGGAGCAGGCGCCACAGGTCCTGGTCAACTGCTTCCGCAGCGACGCCCTTGCCCGATGAGCCCTAACCGCGGCATTGCCAGCCGAGATTCCCTGTTCTRCCGCAAACTGCTGCAAGGGCTGCTCCCCAAGATCGACCGATTTCAGTAGATCCGCGTAATTTGCTGGAAGCTGATCCAACACTTTGCTAAGGCACGCACAGATTTCATTTCGAAGCTCGGGAGCTGGAACCACCTCGGCTTCCATCTCTTTCCCCCATGCCGAAAGCGCCTTGCTCTCCGTCGTCTTACGACGGTACTGGTCAATGACAGCATTGCGTAGAATCCGATAAAACCATGCCACCACGGACTCCTCATCCTGCGGTGTTCCCTCGGACTTCAGGGCACGGAGGTAGGCGCCCTGCAGCAGGTCCTCGGCAAGCGCCTGGTCCTGGACGCGACGGCGCACAAACCCCAGGAATTGCTGTCTATGCGACAAAAGCGTATTCAGATTTGTATCAGTCATCACAAATATTGGATTAGAGCCTTTTTCCTGTTGCGAGGGTGTGTCATCAAACTCCTGCCGCCAGCGCCGGGACCGCGGAGGAACGAATCACGCCCCTCCGCGGACGGTTCCAGGTCTAACGGCGGCTGACACAGTTGCAAATCGGGCAGGTGCAGGTGCTGCCGCAGGGGCAATTGTCACATTTCAAACGCATTGGGCTCTCCTTTTCGCCAGGTCCATCCCGGTTTTCTGCCTGTACAGACGCACGGGAGCATTACCTATTACACTTCGTCGTCAAGTTACCTATGACACTTCTTCGCTAACTGGCTGAAAAACCATCCGTCGAATCTCGTACACTGCTCTTTAAGTTAAGCCGATGTTTCGTGCCGCTCTAGCTTTCGTCCTGGTCACCCTCCCGCTGACCGCAATTGGCCAATCAGCGGCCAGGGTCCCTCCTACGTCCRCGAGTTTCTATCCGCTCAAAGAGGTCCATCGGGGGCAGCATGCCACTGCATGGACGGTCTTCGAGGGGATCACGCCTGAGCCAATGGATGTTGAGATCCTCGGCCTGCTCCGCAACGCCATCGGCCCAGGACAGGACATGATCCTCGCGCGGCTGCATGGTGCAAAACCGGAGTACACCGGCGTAGTTGCCGGTATGTCCGGGTCGCCGGTATATATCGATGGCAAACTCCTGGGTGCGCTCAGCTACCGCATCGGTCAGTTCAGTAAGGAACCCATCGCCGGCATCACGCCCATTGAGCAGATGCTGCAGGTGCGCAACTCTGCTCTCCCCGTGATTCCTGCGACCCCGGCCACCACCTCAGGAGCCTCTGATCTTACGCCTCGGCCAACATCCACCTCAGGTGAGATTGTCCCGATGGAGACCTCACTCGTCTTCACTGGCTTCTCACAGGACACGGTGGCCCTGTTCCGGGATCGCTTTACCTCGCTGGGTCTGAACCCTGTGGCCGGCATCGGTTCGGCGTCGCCGGGAGAGAAACAGCC
>NZ_JBFRCY010000637.1:0-2750 GCF_052113305.1 Terriglobus sp. YAF25 | reverse complement strand
TTCCCGCACTCAACCGCATGGGTATCTCGCCCGTCGGCGCCTTCAAAGTCGATATCGGACCAGAGACACCCACCTATTACTTGCTGCTGCCGTCTAACTCCGCCGAGACATTGCTTACCGTCGACCAGCGCCTCACGAAGGATGCTGAGTTTCTCAAGGCGGCCGCGGGCTTCTGGGATGCGCCTGCAGCGACGCCAGCATTTATCCGCGCAGAAAGCTCCATCTTCTCCGCCTTTACCGGCTGGCCGAAGCTCACAGCGCCGAAGCCYGGCAAACGCATCTTCCAGCTCCGTACGTATGAAAGCCCCGGCTATGCAGCCCATCTGAAGAAGATCGAGATGTTCAACAACGGAGAGATCGAGATCTTCGTCCGTTCCGGCCTGTCTCCGGTCTTCTTTGGCAGTGCTCTGACTGGCCCGTTACTACCGAATCTCACCTACATGCTCACCTTCCCGGATCTGCCGACACTCTCTGCCAACTGGTCGAAGTTTGCTTCCGATCCGGCATGGAAGGATCTGTCGCATCGGCCGGGAAATACGGATGCAGAGATCGTGAGCAACATCACGAATCTCTATCTGAGCCCGTTGGCTTGTTCGCAGATTTAGGGACTCGAACGTTTTTGTTTTGCCATCCGTAGGGATCCGCTTTTCTGCCTCTTCCTCGCGGAGACATCCGGGTTAGAAAAGCAGATTTCTCCGCTACGCTACGAAAGACAAAAAAAGTGACGTCCCTCAACAAACGAAAACCCCGGCATAGTGCCGGGGTTTTTCTTATCCGTCCCTCAGTGAGACTAAGGACGTTTCACGGTAGTCTTGCTCGTCGTCTTGATCTCGAAGGCCTTGGTATCGACCTTCCCGTTCAGCTTGATATTCGTGTAGAAGTTGATGCGCTGGTCGCCCGAAGGCGTAAAGAACTGCTGCTTCAGTGAAACGCCGCGTGCCGGATCCACCCAGATGACGGCGTGCGTGAAGGTGTTCTTGACGCTTTCCTGCTTCGGCACCAAGTCCAGCTTCGCTGTCTGGACACCATCGATCGTCTCCGTACCTTGCGAAGTAATTGCCCACTGCTTCTCCAGCGCCGTTCCTGAGCCGCCAAAGCCCAGGGTCAGAAAGCTCTCTACCTGCGCCTGATTTTTGCTGGTATCGATGAGCGTAAGACTGTCAATGTTCGGTTCATACATCTTCAGCAGACCTGCCGAATATACAACCACCTTCTTCGCAGGCTTCTGAATTACCGCGCCCATCTCTGTCGCGTTGCCCTTCTTCTGGAAGAAGATGATGCCGGTCTGCGTCGTGGTCTCGCGTACTACGCGCTCATAGTTATCCCAGCGGAGATCGGCTGTCGCGGACTGGAACTTCGCCGCGGCGGAGTCCATCTGCTGCACGATCTTCTGCACGTCGGCGTTCTGAGCTGATGCTGGTTTTGCAGAGAAGGCGGCCAGAGTAAGAGCGGCCGCGGCAGTGAACTTAACGAATGCAAAGCGCATAGGCTTTCAACAAATCCTCAGAATGATTGGATGCATACAACCAGGAAAGGTCATCGCCGTTATGGGCGATGGACCCAGACCTTGTACTGGGTCACCTTGCCATGAGCGTCCTTCACAACCTCATACCTATCCATCGTCACCGGACCGGAGTATTGGACAACTGCATACAACAGGTCACCGGCCAGGTCACCCGTGTCATGACGGATGTCCTGTGGCCGAAGCGTGTAGACATACCCCGCGCCGTCCTCCTGCACCAGTGTCTGCGGCGGCGCCAGCGGGTTGTCCTGCGGACGGTCCTTGAAGTCAATGTAGTGCGGCGAGATGAACAGGAACAGCAGAATGAGCGAGACCATGATGTCGTAGTGCAGGCTGCCCCGCTCATAGGTCCAGAAGATGTAGTTGCGAAGAAGCCGCATCAGCGTACCTGCTTTCCGATGACGGTTTCGCCATTCATGTAAGGCACCAGCGCCGGAGGCACGCGCACGGTGCCGTCAGCCTGCTGGTAGTTTTCGAGGATCGCCAGATACGTCCGGCCCACAGCCAGACCGCTGCCGTTCAGCGTGTGCAGCAGCTCGCTCTTCTTCGCGCCCGCAGGGCGGTAGCGAATGCCGGCACGCCGCGCCTGGAAGTCGCTGCAGTTGGAGCAGGAGCTGATCTCGCGGTAGGTTTGCTGTCCCGGCAGCCAAACCTCAAGGTCGTAGGTTTTCGAGGAGCTGAAACCCATATCGCCCGTGCACAGCAGCATCCGCCGGTACGGCAGTCCCAGTCTTTCCAGCACCGTCTCAGCATTACGGGTCAGCTTCTCGTGCTCTTCGGGTGAGGTCTCCGGAGTGGTGAACTTGATCAGCTCCACCTTCTGAAACTGGTGCTGACGGATCATGCCGCGCACATCGCGGCCGTGCGATCCAGCCTCGGCGCGGAAGCACGGTGTATGAGCGGTATAGCTGATCGGTAACTGCGCCGCATCCAGCGTTTCACCGGCATAAAGGTTCGTAATCGGAACCTCCGAGGTCGGAATCAGCCAGTGATCGCCGTCCTTCAGCTCGCCTTCATAAGGACCGCTGTCGTCGCAGTGGAAGAGATCTTCGGCGAACTTCGGCAGCTGCCCGGTGCCGAACAAGGTGCGCGAGTTCACCATGAACGGAGGCAGCACCTCCATGTAGCCATGCTCGCGGGTGTGGAGGTCCAGCATGAAAGCCGCCAGGGCGCGCTCCAGGCGGGCTCCCTGGCCGAAGTGCACGACCATGCGCGCGCCGGAGATCCT
>NZ_JBFRCY010000636.1:0-2757 GCF_052113305.1 Terriglobus sp. YAF25 | reverse complement strand
GGTGCTGATGCTTGGCTTTTTGAATGAGACCAGCTACCAGAAGACACTGGAGAGCGGCTTCGTCACCTTCTGGTCGCGCACGCGGCAGAAGCTGTGGATGAAGGGCGAAACCAGCGGTAACCGCCTGCGTATTGTGTCGATCTCGACCGACTGCGACAGCGATGCGCTGCTCTTCAAGGTGACCGTCGACGGCGACGGCCTGGTGTGCCACGAGGGCACGGTAAGCTGCTTCACCAAACCGATTCAGCAGGAGACGAAGTAAGTCATGGCGAACAAACTGAAGCTTGGCATTCCGAAGGGCAGCCTGCAGGACGCAACCATTGCGCTGTTCCAGCGCGCGGGCTGGGAGATTTACGCGAGCGGCCGCTCCTACTTCCCCACCATCAACGACGGAGACATCGAGTGCATGCTGGTGCGTGCGCAGGAGATGGCCCGCTATGTGGAGCATGGCGCCCTCGATGCCGGCCTGACCGGCAATGACTGGGTGCTGGAAAACCTGTCGGATGTAGAGCGTGTCACCTCGCTGACCTACTCCAAGCAGAGCCGCCAGAAGGTGAAGTGGGTGCTCGCGGTTCCGGAGGATTCGCCCTTCCAGAAGCCCGAGGACCTGGCCGGAAAGATCATCGCCACCGAGCTGGTGGAGTTCACCAAGCGCTACTTCGCCGAGAAGAACATCCCCGTCAAGGTGGAGTTCAGCTGGGGCGCCACCGAGGTGAAGCCTCCGATGCTGGCTGACGCCATCGTCGAGGTAACCGAGACCGGAAGCTCGCTGCGCGCCAACCGTCTGCGCATCATCGAGACCCTGATGGAGAGCGAGACCCAGCTCATCGCCAATAAGACCGCGTGGCAGGACGACTGGAAGCGCGAGAAGATCCAGAACATCAGCCTGATGCTCAACGGCGCGATGGCCGCACAGACACAGGTCGGCCTGATGCTGAACGTAAAGAACGAGAGCCTGAAGGATGTACTGGCGGTACTACCGGCGCTGAACTCGCCGACCATCTCGCACCTGTCGAACTCGGAGTGGGTGGCTGTGAATACCATCCTGGATGAGTCGACCGTGCGCGAAGTGATTCCCAAACTCAAGGCCGCGGGCGGCACCGGGATTGTCGAGTATCCGCTGAGCAAGGTGGTCCTGTAATGAAGCTGATCCGCACCTTCGGCAAATCGGCGGCTGAGGCTACGGCTGTTATCCAGGAGATCGCGGCGCGTGGAGCAACCTCCACCGCCTCGGTCGCTCCCGCGGTAAAGAAGATCGTCACCGATGTGAAGCGCAAGGGTGACAAGGCTGTGCGCGAGTTTGCCGAGCAGTTCGACGGCCTGCAGCCGGAGCAGGACATCCTGGTCGATCCCGCCGAGATGGAAGCCGCATGGAACGCCCTGCCGAAGCATCTGAAGGCCGCAATGAAAGAGGCTGCGGCCAACATCCATGCCTTTGCCGAGGCGCAGATGCCCGAGGAGTGGATCATTGAACCCGCAACCGGAGTGCGCACCGGACAGGCCGTGCGCCCGCTTGACGCCGTCGGCTGCTATGTTCCCGGGGGCCGCTATCCTTTGCCCTCCACACTGCTGATGACCACACTTCCGGCGCAAGTCGCAGGCGTGGAGCGCATCGTTGTCTGCTCTCCCAAGCCCGGGCAGGAGACGCTGGCAGCCGCGCACCTCTGCGGTGTAAGTGAGTTCTACCGTGTGGGTGGAGCGCAGGCGATTGCGATGATGGCCTACGGCACCGACTCCACACCGCCGGTCACGCGCATCGTCGGCCCTGGCAATCTGTACGTCACCGCTGCCAAGCAGTTTGTCTCGCAGGATTGCGGCATCGATATGCCTGCCGGCCCGACGGAGATCGTCGTCACCAGCGATCTGGGCGATGCCCTGGGCATTGCAACCGATCTGGTAGCGCAGGCCGAGCACGATCCGGAGACGCTGGCCATCTTCATCACGACCAATGAGCCGCTGGCCAAAGAGGTGTTGAAGCAGGCCAAGGCTCTGGCGCGGAAGAACAAGCTGGCCAAGGAGTCGCTGGAGGCGCGCGGAACCATCTTCGTCTGCGAGACGCCGATGGAGGCCCAGGCGCTGACCAATCTGCTGGCGCCGGAGCACCTGACCGTGGATCGGCCCGAGGATCTGCAGTGGGTCCGCAACGCCGGGTCGGTCTTCATCGGGCCCCATTCCCCGCAGTCGATGGGTGACTACGTCTCCGGTCCGAACCATGTGCTGCCGACAGGCCGCACCGGCAGACTGCGCGGCGGGCTTTCCGTAATGGACTTCGTGAAGCTGATCACAGTGCAGCAGTACACCGCCAAGGGATTGGCCAAGCTTGGTCCGCACGCCATTGCGATGGCAGAGGCCGAAGGTTTGGTTGGTCACGCCGAAAGTGTCCGTGTGAGGTTGAAGCCATGAGTGCAGCCCTCAAGTCGCAGGTAAAGCCGCGTAAGGCCATCGAAGAGATGCCGGAGTATCACCCGCCGCTGGCGGGACGCAACGCGTTGCGCCTGGACTTCAACGAGAACACCTTCGCTCCCTCGCCGAAGGTGCTGGAACGCATCCGCTCGCTCTCGGCAGAGAGCTTCACCATCTATCCCGAGCGCATGCCGGTAGAGCGCAAGCTTGCGAAGCACCTCGGCCTGCCTCCAAATCAAGTCCTTTTGACCAATGCTGTCGATGAGGCGATCCACCTGGTGACCTTCACATTTCTGAACGAAGGTGATGAGGCAGTGGTCGCGGTCCCCAGCTTCTTCATGTACGACGTCAACG
>NZ_JBFRCY010000635.1:0-2757 GCF_052113305.1 Terriglobus sp. YAF25 | reverse complement strand
CGCGAAGCCTGGTCCAAAATGCTGGAGGCCCGAGGGTTCTCGAAACAACCGATACGCTCCTTTGTCCTCTTGCAACGGTATAAGAAAGGAAAAACGAACGTCACTTTTGCGGAAGACGATACGAAGGGATGGTGGATCTATCGCGCGCATGGAGGTGGGGAACTTACGTCGTCTTTGGAGGTCATCGACCTTCAAAGTGCGAATGCCGCAACCGTGCTTCTCGGCAAGAATGCGCCCCGGATATCACGTCCGGCGCCGATGAGCCGAAGCGAAGATTTTCGCGCCGAGGTGCTTGCGATTGCTAACCCCAGCTCGTCCCTCTTTCACTTCGTACCCACAAAATATACATGTCTGAATGATAAGGAATGTGAGCTTACCCTCTCTTGGGAAGATCGGGCACTTACGTATCGGCTTGATCCAAAAACATGGTTACCGACGGCGTACGAGTTGGACCTTCCTCGTCCCCCCTCTCGATTCCGCCGCTCGAATGCAGAGAACGGCCCCATTCGGATTTCGGGGGCATTCAATGGTTTCGTCGGGAAAAATGGCATCCTGCAGCCCCGTGAAGTTACGACCCGTGGCATTAGCTATGAAGTCGAGTTCTATGCTAATCAGACGCTTTCAGAGGAACTATTCCAAGTTCCTATTCCAGAAAGGGTACAGAGTCCAGATGCATGGCGAGTACAACAGCATCCTTGATTCGGTTTGGTAATGATGGAAAGAGAGTTGCTCAGTAGCCAGGTTGTCTGGTTTACGGGGTTAAGTGGTTCCGGCAAAACCACCCTCTGTGATGCAGTAAAAAGGACCTAGAGCGGATGGGGAGATCTGTCTACATGTGATGAACTGCTCCATAGCGAACTTGTAGTTGCGCTTCGAGTGCGGGGAGCTGAGGCTGTTCAGGACCGCGGTCTTCGTGTGATCTAGGTCCGGAAGCCGAAGAATGATCTTGCGACATATGGGTCTTCTGCTCTTCTTGCGCATCGATGCGGCCTCCTCTGCCGCTGACATGCACAAGCTAAAGGAACTTCCTTGAATCACGGGCCGGGCCGATGCGTGCGTAGGCGATCAGTCACAAGCATTAGTTCAACGCAGTCAAGTGCATCGTTTATGCGGAATGCCAGGCGCAGATCTGAATGATCCACTTTACTTCGCCGCCACTTTTTCAAATCGCTAGTACGCTGCGAGTGGACTCAACCGCCTAACTTGAACGTAAAGCGGTTGCGAGGATCGATACGCCGCGCCGCAGCTCTGCCGGAGTGCAGCTGGCAAAACCGAGCATGAGCGCGGGGGGTTGTTCATATTTTGTCGTGAACACCGACAGTGGTTCTACTTCGAGGCCGTGTTTTCGCGCCTGCTGTGCCGCGTCGTGATCGGACTTCCATGTTTTGAGCCAGCCGAGCGTGCGTATCCCCGCTTCGGCATGGATGACATCGAGCACTCCGTCGAGGTGTTTATCCGCAGCGGCCTTGAGGACGTCTATACGCTCCGCATAGGCCTGGCGCATGCGGCGGATGTGATGGCCAAAGTGGCCTTCGGTGATGAACTCCGCAAGGATGGCTTGATCGAGCGTCGGTGGATGGCGGTCGACGAAGCTGCGTGCCGATACGAACGGCTCTACCAGCCTCACCGGCAAGACCATGAACCCTAGGCGTAGTGCATTGAAGAGCATCTTCGTGAACGTGCCAACGTAGATAACGCAGCCGTAGTTGTCCAGAGCTTGCAGAGCAGCGACGGGGCGGCCGGAGTAGCGATACTCTGCGTCGTAGTCGTCTTCGACGATCCAGGCGTTCGCGCTAGCAGCCCAGCGAAGGAGTTCCATTCGGCGGTCCGCGGACATTGTGACGCCCATCGGAAATTGATTCGCGGGCGTGACATATGCGAGCTTCGCTTTGGGTRCAAGCTTGCGCCCTGCCTTCACGATCACGCCATCTCCATCTACAGGTACTGGAACAATGCGCGCATCCGTAGTGCRCAGTATGTGAAGCGCACCCGAGTAACCAGGATCTTCGATCCAGGCCTGATCGCCGGGAGCTAAAAGGAACCGTCCGATGAGGTCAAGCGCTTGCTGTGTGCCGGAGGTGATGATGATCTGCTCGGCTGAACAGTGCACTCCGCGTGACGCCCCAACGTATTCTGCGATGGCGCGACGGAGAGGGAGATGGCCCGCAGCGTTGCCGTGACCATAGAGCGAACGCGGAGCTCGGCGCAAGACGCTCGAAGCGACACGGGCCCAAAGATCTACGGGGAAGAGGTCGATGGCCGGTTCATGAGCGCGGAAAGACTTGCCTAAGGTGTGAGACGCGGGCAGCACCTCCACATTCTGTAGAAAATCTTGTGCACGTTTTGGGAATGCGGCCTTCGAAGTTGGGCGAGGGAGAGCCGCGGGTTTGGGCGTTGCAGACATGAATTCGTCCGGAACGCCCGAGGCGACATAGGTTCCCGATCCCGGTTCAGTACGGGTGTATCCCTCGGCCTGTAGCTGGTCGAAGGCGACGACCACGGTTCCGCGCGAGAGCGAATACTGCAACCCGAGGCTGCGTGTGGAAGGCATGCGGGCGCCGGGTTTCAGCCGTCCATCCAGAATGGCGCCGCGCAGCTCGGTGTATAGCCAGCGCCAGAGTTCCTGCTTGCCAGAGGGCAAGTTGAGGGAAAGATCCTGAAATGTTTCTTCCTTAGCCATGTTCACGGACACCTTTCAGAAAATAACGAAGTGGTCCACTCCATGTGCCGATTATGGACCTTTTCTCTAATCCACAG
>NZ_JBFRCY010000634.1:0-2758 GCF_052113305.1 Terriglobus sp. YAF25 | reverse complement strand
GGTGTCGCGAGTCTCCTTTTACAGGAACTGCTTCGCTTCGCGACAAGCGAGATGAGGAAACTAGAGGTGCAGGTCCCGCTCAAGTATGAAAACACGGTCCGTTTGTTTGAACGCTTCGGATTTCGCTTGTGCGGTTTATTACCAGGGAGCCTGCAAATCGGCTCTGAAGAGCTTGACATCTGGATGATGACTAGGCCGCTACGTTGATTTGATAGCGAAGCCCATCGTGAATGCGGCCGAGCTTAGCTCGCACCACGCTGGCCCACAACTAGGCGCTTACGGCGATTTGCAGAGGAATACGTGAGCGAAGGGACACTTGCCTCAGAGATTGGCTGATGGATTCCATTTCGACCCGGATCAGCCCCGCATTGAATGTTGAAGCAGGTCGCAACCAATACGTTGAAGAGATTCGCTTATGGCATCCGGTCCTTCCCAACCGCAACCTACATTGATTCCCGTTCATGTATGCATCCACTGTGGCACGATTTCCAGACGGGAGGCCTTTGAAGGAAGGGCAATCACTTCTGGGATCTTCACTTGCCCCAAGTGCGGTGAAGACGGTCCGCTCAACGTAGAGATCAGGCCTGCTTCTGAAGCATAAGCGACTTAGCGAATCTCATGATCCTGTAAGAGGCAGTCGTCCCTGCGATTTGTGCGCGAAACTGTCCATCTTTCTCGACGTGGCCCGAACAAACTCCTTCACGAGACGTGACTTCGTATCGGAACGAACTGCCAGGTTTGTCACCAACCGAAGCTGTGATTCTGACAACGGCCTCATCGTGATCCCGTCACGTGAAATACGCCAAGCGGCACTCCGAGGAAGAAAAGCCATCGCTTGATGCTCCAGAATGATTTCAGGGACCTCTTCTGGACTCATTACGTGAAAGATGTCCTTCGGGCGAACATTCTTACCTGACCCAACAAACAGGATCATGTCGTAGAGGTAGGAATTCGCGTGTCGACTGAGCAAGACCCAGTTTCTGTCGTGCATCTGTCCCAAGAGTACTTCCCGGTGCTGCCCAATTGGGTCGCTGGCTGCCATCACAATGTAGAACGGATTGTCCGCCAAGCGGAGCAGGCTCAGCTTCGGTGTCTCTGGAACGCCGGTCGTCATGGCAGCGTCGAGATCGCCTGAAATTACTTGGTGCGCGAGTTCGTTTGAATAGTTGCTCCACTGTTTGATCCTCATGCCGGGAAACAGGGGCAAGCGGATCGATAACAGAGTGGATACGAGAAAAGGATCGGTATACGCTGACTTTCCGAGATTCAAGACCTCATCAGCGCCATTGAAAACAGCTGTTGCCGCTGCCACGGCTCGTTCAGTGTGAGACACCGCTTCGATAGCCTCTTCAACAAAGGCACGGCCCGCATCGGTTATAGCGACGGTTTGATGATTCCGATCAAAGAGCCGAAAACCCAATTGGTTCTCCAACTCATAAATTTGTTTGCTCAGTGTGGACTGGCCAATATGCAGACGATCAGCGGCACGCGAAAAATTGAGGTCTCTCGCAACCGCGATAGCAGCTTGAAGCAACCGAACTTCCGGAAGAGCCATAACCATCCTCCGAACTCAGCATTAGGAGACGGCAAGCAAACGTACAGCTGGCAATCGTCAATTTCGACAAGAAGATTTTATTCCTTCCGCGTTTGGTTTTGCCAACGCGGCGTCCATCCAAATGTCTTCGTTATTCCCAACTGGAATAACGCTAGCCCTAGTTTTCATTGGACGGCTTGCCATATTTGTCAGGATGATGGGCTCAATTCAGGCGTCAGTCTGCTGGGCTGAAAGCCTTGGTGGTGACGAACCACGGCGCCTGACTTGGAGTGACCCAATGGCAGAGACGCACTACCTTCTCGATGCACACGAAGCTGCACAGATCCTGCGGATGGATAGGAGAACGCTGGTGCGATGGGCACGGCTTGGCCAAGTCCCGGCCCATCCTATGGGAGAGGGCAAACGGAAGCTCTGGCGCTTCGTTGAGCATGAGCTACTTCAGTGGGTCGAAGCTCGCAGAATCAGCTCGGAACGGCGACCGCCCGCGAGTACCATGGAGACAGCCATCAGCGCTCATGCCAGGAGAACAGCATGAGCCGCTTTCAACAAGGAAGTCTCTTGAAACAGAAGCGCAAAAGCGGTCCGGATGTATGGGTCTTCCGCTGGTATGACGAGACCAGCGGAAAGCGCACGTACAAGAAACGCAATCTCGGCACGGTGAATGAACTTCCATCACGTCGGGATGCGGAACAAGCCGTGGCCGATTTTCGCGCCAACATCAACGTCGAGGTTAGAGTGCCTGTCACGGTCTCTGAGCTCATCGCCCACTACCGCAAACACGAGTTGACTGCCGACAAGAAGGCATTTGCCACGATCGAGTCAACGTCGATTTATCTGACAAATCACATCGCTCCCGCTTGGGGTGAGAAGTGGTTGTCAGACGTTCGAACCGTGCAGGTTGAGGAGTGGCTGCATTCGTTGTCATACGCTCCGGCAACGAAAAGCAAAATTCGGAACATCATGTCGGCGATCTTCAATCATGCCATCCGGTATGAGTGGATGCATCGCAATCCCATCAGTAAAGTCCGCGCCTCGTCAAAGCGTTTGCGGGAACCGGATGTTCTGACACCTGCCGAGTTTGCGGCATTGGTCGAGGAACTGCCTCTTCGCGTGAAGGCGATGGTGGTCTTGGCTGGGAGTACAGGCTTGCGGCGTTCGGAACTGGTTGCGCTCACATGGCGGGACATCGATCCACTGCTGATG
>NZ_JBFRCY010000633.1:0-3397 GCF_052113305.1 Terriglobus sp. YAF25 | reverse complement strand
TGTATGGCTACGGAGCTCCGAGATCCAGCGGAGCAACTACATCTGGACCCTCTTGAAGTACCCCATCTGCCTTCTTTCTACCTACAAACTTCTTCGCTTAGGTCTCGGCTGAATTCAGGAACTCCATGTCCCATTCAACGAGAGGAACCTTTGCAACGACATCTGAAAAACAGCAGGCTTCTATTTCCAGTCTCCCTCAAGGCTCGCAGCTTGCGCAGAGCCTTTGTGACTGGATCGACCATGTATCTTCCAATCCCAATCAACCATCGCCCTGGATAGTCGGATAAGTATGGTCTGGGAGCGAACCCCTGACCGTCTTCAGCGCGCAACCCCAAGATCCTCTTTGAGACCTACAGAAGATCCATTCACCAATTCCTGATGTTTAAGTCTTTATAGTTGTGGCGATCGGCACGATTGTAGCTCGCGATATTGCAACCGGCTGATCATACTTAGTTACCCAAATCTAAATCACGAGGATGAGCGATGGCGACCGCAGCAGAGCAGTTAGCAACGTTTAAGAGCTACTATCCCAACATTGAGCATGTCCAGGCTTTGACACTGGACGACGCAACAAGAATCGCCGGTGGCAAGCCAGTCGATTGGAACTCCGTCACGCCGGCGGATTTTGCGCCGATCTCAACGGCCGCAATCACGGCATGTCAGAAAGCAGTCGGTTTCGTGATCTTCGACGTGATTTGTCTCGCTGTCGGCGCGGTTGGATTACGAACCACGGTGAGGGCATCGACGATCGAGGCAGTGGCCGCCGCCGCTGCCCCGTCCTTGTCGAAGATCGAAACGATCATCGCCCAAATGGGCGCATCGACTGCAAGCGTGACTGACCGCGCATGGGGAGTCTTCCAAATCCTCAAAACGATATATACGGGTGGCTCGCTGGGGGCAGTGTTCAATGCCTTCACCGGCAGCCTCACCTGGTGGAACATGATTCTTTATGGAGTCACCGGCATAGCAACAATTACAGCCGCATTCGCGACCGATGGACTCGCGTTGGCCGCGGAGATAGTAATCTTGCTGGCTACCGCCGGTTTTCTGGCGAGCGATACAATCGCAGYGATCAACGCCTGCGGGTTGACTCCGACAACGCCGCCATCCGGACCGACTCCGCAACCTGGCGAACCCTACTTGCCGAGCATCGCGATCCGCACCTACAGTGGCAATTACATAACCGCGGTTAATAACGGAGGAATGCCAGGCACCTCAGGGGATGTAATGGCAACCAATCGAACGCAGGTCGGTTCTTGGGAAAAGTACACGCTGGTCCCGCTCGACGTATCGAACAAGACCTTTGCTCTGCAAACTATGACCGGCAATTATGTAACCGCGGTCAATGGCGGCGGTGTCCAAAATCCTCCTGGGCAGCCGATCGCGACCAATCGCACACAAGTAGGTAGCTGGGAAAGCCTGGTGCTCATCCAACAGACAGACGGCACGTATGCGATAGCCACGACATCGCGCTTTTTCCTTACCGCCATTAATGGTGGAGGTATGCAGGATGGTGCTGGGCAGCCGATCGCCACCAATCGAACCGAGCGCGGCCAATGGGAGACCTTCACTTTCGATAGTCTGTAACGGCCAGACCGTCGGCATCGACTTAGAGCATTTTCCCTTGATTTGAGGGATTCAGAGAACCGTACCGTTCTGTCAGGCAGTAGAGTGACAAGCACTCTACTGCTGACAGAACGCGCCTTTCAATTTTTACTTCGAAGGCATTTCAGTGTGGTGGGCCCGSCAGGRTTCGAACCTGCAGCCAAGGGATTATGAGTTTCCGGATATCTTTGTAAGTCAATGATAATACAGGAAATCGGAAAGCAGTTGAAGGTAGTCCTAAGTAGTTGCTCGACCCCAATTTAGGGCAATTTATGGTACGTGACCCAAGCTGATGTGTGTACCGCTGCTGTAACTCGAAAATCACCTTTTCTATCTACTTGAACATGAAAGCCACCGGTAAGATTGCCAATTTTCCGACACTAACCTTTCGATGTAGTCATGTCACCGGCAATCAGCAAGTTTCGTGGGACCCAGGCCGAAATGTTTCGTGCAGATCGCGCATCTAAGAGGTTGAGAGGTGTCGCTCAACCGAAGATGGGCCCCAAGTACATCTCGCGCCGTGACCTCCTGAAAATTGCTGCTGCTGCCGGTGCGTCCTCGCTCATCCCGGGCTGCGGCGCGATCAATAAAGCTGCTTCCACCGTGTCTGGCGGAGGGACTGGCGCGTCAACCTGCGCCAAGCTCACCGATATCGAGAATGTCGTCATCGTCATCCAGGAGAATCGCTCCTTCGACCACTACTTCGGCAGCTATAAAGGCGCACGCGGCTTCTCCGAAATTTCCAACGCATACAAACAGCCCTTTCCCAGCAATGCCACCGCCACTCCCACCGGCCTGCTCTATCCCTTCCACCTCGACACCTCGAAGTGGAACGCGGCCTGCACCCACGACATTGACCACAGCTGGCTCGCGCAGCATCAGAGTTGGAACAACGGCGCCAAGTACGGGAAGCTCACTTACACGACTATGCCGGAGCAGCTCCAGTCGCGCGGGATCTCGTGGAAGATCTACAGCTCAGCCGACAGCAGTATCGGCAATGGCCTTCTATCGTCCGACAACGTTCTTCCCTTTTTCAAGAACTATCAGGACTCCACGACCCCGCTGTATAAGAACGCTTTTGGCCCACAGTTCCCCACAGACTTCGTCGCTGACGCCGCCTCCGGCAATCTGCCGCAGGTTTCCTGGATCATTCCCTCTGTGGTCGAGTCAGACCATCCACCTTCACCATCTCTTTTGGGTGAACTCACGCTTGCGACTATCATCAACGCTCTCACTGCCAATTCAGCGCAGTGGGCCAAGACCGTTCTCTTCGTGACCTACGACGAAAACGGTGGCTTCTTCGACCATGTTGCGCCGCCTACAGCGCCTCCGGGCACGCCTGGCGAATACATCACCGTCGCACCCGTTCCGGACGCATCAGTACTCCGCGGCATAAGCGGGCCGATCGGACTCGGCTTTCGTGTGCCTATGCTTGTGATTTCGCCGTTCACCCGCGGTGGCTTCATCTCATCCGACACCTTCGACCACACCTCCGTGCTGCGCTTTCTCGAAACCCGCTTCGGCGCCGAAGTTCCTAATCTCTCCGCGTGGCGTCGGGCCACCGTGGGCGACATGACCTCCGCCTTCAACTTCTCCAAACCCGACCTTTCCGTGCCCGTGCTCCCCACGCTTAATGCCGCCGATACCACTCTCATCAACGGCTGCATCTCCGCCCTCACCGGTACCACACCCTACCCGATCCCCAACCCGCAAACCCTTCCCACCCAGGAATCCGGCACCGCGACTCGCCCCAACTCCTCCTGCTAGAGCATTTCTCCTGTAGGTGTAGTGC
>NZ_JBFRCY010000632.1:0-2766 GCF_052113305.1 Terriglobus sp. YAF25 | reverse complement strand
ATGTTTCAGTATCTGTCTGAAACAGACGTCYAGCGCGTGACGGAAGAGATCATGCGTCTCGGCACGGTTCCCAGAGAAGAACTGGCCAACGTGATCGGCGAGTACTACGCTTTGCAGGAGACGCAGAAGTTTGCGACACGTGGCGGTGTTGACTATGCCCGCCGGCTGCTGCAAAAGGCCTTTGGAGAGAACCGCGCAGAAGAGCTGTTGAACGAAGTGTGGCGCCTGCGTGAGCGCTCCATGAGCGACCTCACCATGTTGCAGAAGATTGATCCACGGCAGCTGTCGAAGTTCCTCGAGGGCGAGCATCCCCAGACTGTCGCACTGGTCCTGGCTCACCTGGAAGCCGGCCGCGCCGCGTTGGTGCTAATCGCTCTTAGTGAGGAGCTGAGGACTGAGGTGGTGAAGCGGCTTGCGGAAATGCGTCAGTTCTCTCCGGAGATGGCACAGAAGGTTGCGTTGCAACTGTATCGCCGCTCTGAATCGATCGGACAGAACAAGAAACATTCCTATGCTGGTTTCAAGGCCGTGGCCGAGATGCTGAATCGCGTAGATCAGATGTTGAGCAAGAAGATCCTCGAAGACATCGAGCAGAACCAGCCCGAGATCGCGCTTGGTATCCGCAACCTGATGTTTACCTTCGATGACCTGCTGACGGTACCGCAGGCCGGTATCCGCGAGATCGTTGGCGCGGCGGACAAGAAGATTCTGTCAACGGCGATGAAGGGCGCCAAGGAATCTCTGCGTGCGCACCTGTTCCAGGCGATGAGCACGCGCGCTGCCGAAATGCTTCGCGAGGATATGGAAGTGATGGGACCCATCCGCTCGCGCGATGTCGCACAGGCCCAGCAGGAACTGTTGGCGCTGGCGCGGCGGCTTGAAGCAGAAGGAAAGTTGATGCTGAGAATGGAGACTGATAATGACCTTTCCGCTTGAGTCCACTGGGCGTGATCACTCTGTGGGCCCGCTACGGTTCCGGTCACATGGCCGCCTTGGACGTGAGGTACAACCCGCTGAAGCAGAAGAGGATTTCACCGCTGAATTGGAACGTCTTCGTGCGGCGCTTTTTCAGGCAGAGCAGCAACGTATCGCAGACGTTTCCCTGGCGCGCGAGCAGGGTGCGAAGCAGACGCGCGCGGCAATGGAAGAAGAGGCAGAGGAGCGGCACGCCGAACTTCGCCGCGAGATAGGCGATGCCGTCGAGGCATTTGAAGCAGATCGCAAACGTTATTTTGCCGACGCCGAGGCTGAGGTCGTAAAACTTGCCCTCGCATTGTCGCGGCGCATTCTGAATCGTGAAGCGAAGCTTGATCCTCTTATGCTGCGTGGCGTGGTTCGTGTCGCGGTAGAGCAGATGACCAGTGAAGATGAAGTCCGTCTTCGCGTGCCTCGCGCCGACGTGGCCGCGTGGACAGATATCCTGCAGGGCCAGGATGTCCAGGTAGAAGGGGACGGCGCAATGCAGCCTGGGGCCTGTGAGCTCTATACGAAGTGTGGCTCTGTGGACTTGGGAGTGGAAGCGCAGCTTTCTGAAATTGAGACCAGCTTCTGCGAGCTGCTTGGAAAGCGTCCCTCATGAGGTTGCAACGCTTTCATGCACGGCTGTCTTCGACGCCTTCTTGGCGATGGAGCGGACGTGTTGCTGAAGCAGAAGGGCAACTGATCGAGGCAGACGGACCTCCTTGCTCCGTAGGTGAGTGTTGTGAAATCGTTGCGGATGGCAACCGGCTTGAGGCCGAGGTTGTAGGAATTCGCGGCAGCCGCACGCTGCTGAGCCCGGTAGATGCGGTTGCCGGTGTTCGTTTCGGCGCAAAGGTGTTTGCGATGCGCCGCAGGCCCTCGCTTTCGGTAAGCGAGCAGATGCTTGGCCGTGTCTTCGACGCCGGCGGTCAACCGATTGATGGCGGCCCATCGCTCGATGCGATCGAACGGTGGCCATTGGATGTGAACCCTCCGGGCCCGATGGAGCGAAAGCCGATTCGTGAACCCCTTGGAACGGGGCTTCGCGTCATCGATGGAGTTCTCTCGGTAGGCCGCGGACAGCGCATCGGTATCTTTGGCGGATCAGGCGTCGGTAAGAGCACGCTGATCGGCATGATGACCCGCAATACATCGGCGGATCTGACGGTGGTCGGTCTCGTCGGCGAGCGGGGACGAGAAGTCGGCGAGTTTCTTGAGGACGCCATTGGCGAGGAAGGGCGTAAGCGCAGCGTGGTCATGGTCGCGACCAGCGACCAGTCTCCATTGATGCGTATGCGTGTGGCGATGTCCGCAACATCGGTGGCAGAGTACTTCGCGGCCCAGGGTAAGAATGTATTGCTGGTTCTGGACTCGGTAACCCGTTTCGCCATGGCGGCGCGCGAGATTGGCCTCGCTGCCGGCGAGCCGCCCGCGAGTAAGGGATATACGCCTTCGGTATTTGCCAAGACAGCGCGGCTGCTGGAGCGTGCCGGGAACTTCCAGACGGGTAGCATTACAGCGTTCTATACAGTTCTGATGGAAGGCGACGATCAGCAGGATCCGATTGTGGACTCTGTCCGCTCCATCGTCGATGGACATATCGTGCTTTCACGGCAGATGGCCGGAGCGGGATGGTATCCGCCTGTGAACGTCGTGGATTCGGTGAGCCGTTTGATGCCGGCAGTCACAACACCTGAGCACCTACGTGTCGCGAATCATGTTCGCCGGCTGCTGTCAGCATATGCAAAGTCAGAAGACCTGATTCGCATCGGCGCTTATCAGACTGGTAACGATGCCGAGCTTGAT
>NZ_JBFRCY010000631.1:0-2767 GCF_052113305.1 Terriglobus sp. YAF25 | reverse complement strand
GGAGGAACACCGACGCCGAGTGACCTACCCGTCAGCCACAGTCATAGCGGCGGCACGCCGATGTCTGCCAGGCCTTCGGGAGCGACCGGCGGTTCAACGCCTTCCGGCAGTCAGACATCGCTCGACGAGCAGGAGCTGGTTCCAGGCACCTTGCTTGTCGGACGCTACCGCGTCGTATCGCCTCTTGGGCGGGGCGGCATGGGCCGCGTCTATCGCGCCGAAGACCTGAAGCTCGGACAGACCGTTGCGTTGAAGTTTCTGCCTCCGGCGATGTCGAACGATCCAGCCTGGCTGGCCCGCTTCTTTGCCGAGGTTCGCACCGCGCGGGAGGTAACCCACTCCAACGTTTGCCGCGTGCACGATATCGTCGAGATTCCGAATCCCCACGGACACTCCGTTCACTTCCTGACGATGGAATACGTGGACGGCGAGAATCTCTCCGCTCTCCTCAAGCGCTTCGGCCGCCTGCCTACACAAAAGGCCATCGAGATGGCCGCGCAGATCACGGCGGGCCTGGCGGCAGCACACTCCAAGGGAGTGCTGCACCGCGACCTGAAGCCGGCCAACATCATGGTCGATGGACGCGGCCATGCCAAGATCACAGACTTCGGCCTCGCCGTTGTCGCCGGAGAGGGCCGCTTGAACGAGGTCGCGGGAACTCCCGGCTACATGGCTCCTGAACTCTTTACCGGAGGGCAGGCCTCGGGACGGTCGGACCTGTTTGCCCTCGGCATCGTTCTCTACGAGCTCTTCGCCGGACGGCAGCCATGGAATACCAAGAACTACAAGGAGCGCCAACAGGCCGCACCCGCGCCCCTGCGCCGTTATGCTCCAAAGGTCCCCAACGACATCGAACGGGTGATCATGCAGTGCCTCTCCACCACAGTCACTGACCGGCCCATCTCCGCCGCATACATGATGCAGGAGTTCCCTGCCGTGGATCTGGTGGCCTCGGCCATGGCACAGGGAGAGACGATCTCGATCGACGCTCTCACGTCGGCCGCGAATGAGTCAGAGCTGCCGCTGTTGCGCGCCTGGACACTACTTGGAATTACCCTTCTCGGTTTTGTGAGCTGCTTCCTGTTCGCACCGAAAGCCACAACGCTAGGCGTTGCGCCGCCGGCTCTGTCGTACGACGAGATGCTCCATCGCTCTCAAGAGCTGTTACGTGAACTGCATATTCCCGACCGCGCCAGAAATACCGCAGCCTGGCTGCAGACCAATGGAAGCATCGCCGAGTACTATCAGACGGATCCAAAGAAGATGGCCTCAGCCAGTGAAGGCCCGCTCATTCTCACCTACAGGACCTATCGCGATTCCCTGTTGCCAATCCAGTTGAGCCCCAGGAACCTGCCGACGCAGACCGATCCGGCGGCGAACCGCCCGGGAATGGTCTCCATCGACGTTGACTCCAACGGCCGGCTGATCCGGCTGGTCAACATGCCTGCCCAGGAAGAGCTGAACGCGCAACACGACGCCAAGTCCACGGACTGGAATGCGGCCTTCGCCGCCGCGGGACTCGATCCGAAGCTGATGCATGAGGTCACACCAACCATTACGCCTCCGGTTGCGATGCACGAGCAGCGGGAATGGGTCGGAACCTACCCTGGCCATCCGGAGATAGAGGTCAGCTTCACTGCCAGTTCCTGGTATGGCAAGTTCACCTATCTCCGCGTGATGCCGCCGTGGAACAAGCCGCTGTCGGTCGCGAAGGGGCTTATCGCAGCAACGTGGAGCCAGATCTTCCTCTATCTCGCCTTCTTCGCCACCGCCATTCCCCTGGTGCGTCGTAACCTCGCCATGCGTCGCGGTGATACACGCGGCGCTTACACGCTGGCCTCGGGAGTCTTTCTGCTCTTTGTCGCCGCTGCCTTCTGCGGGTTCAAACCAACGGGCAGTCCGGATGCGACGTTCTCGTGGCTGTTGACCAAGCTGTCGTATGGCCTGCTGACGGCCAGCATCGCCTGGCTGGGCTATGTTGCCATGGAGCCGTTCGCCCGCCGCCGGGTTCCACGTCTGCTGATCAGCATGGCTCTGTTGCTCAAGCGCCAGTTCACCTCCCTTACGGTGACACGTGACATCCTGCTCGGCGTCAGCCTTGGCGTTGCCTGCGCCGGCGTCGAGTTCGCTCTCACCGCATTGTTCAAACCCTGGATCCATTCCATCGAACTCTGGGAGGCTGAACCGTTGCTTCTTGGCGGTCCGATTCCCTGGCTCAATACTGTGCTGATCCTCGCCGGCACCGTGCTGGTGAACACGGTTCTCGCCATTCCAGTCTTTGTCGCATTACGAGCCGTTCTGAAAAAGACGTATTTCGCCGCGGCGATCCTTGCGGTCATCATGCTGCTGGCTCATGTATCGGCACACGGAGACTGGTGGAGCCTGCTGGTGGAAGCGGTATGGGCTGCCATGCTTACATTCCTCATCTCGCGTGTAGGCGCGCTCGCGGCCGCAGTCTTTGTCTTTACGTCCAAGCTGTTGGAACAACTTCCCTGGACTGTCGATCCGGAGCACTGGCTGGCTCCGCCGATGTATACCGGGGTCGTCGTGATCACTGTGTTGATGCTCTGGAGCTTCTATTACGCCATCGGCGACCAGAAGGCCTTCGGCTTTATCAAGCTCGACGATTAAGACCGCTTTCTAAGGTACTGCATCGTTGCAGCACCTTAGGAATGCACGCTACGACTCAAACCGATAGAGGATTGCCTCGCCTACTGCTTTGTATCCGATCTTGCGGTAGATGGAGTTCGACGTAGGATTACCCAGG
>NZ_JBFRCY010000630.1:0-3612 GCF_052113305.1 Terriglobus sp. YAF25 | reverse complement strand
CGGCGGTAATGATGGTGCCCAGGCGCCAGCCCGAGGCCGTTAAGTTAATAAGACGATTTTCTCCGACCCTCGGGACCGTATATCCACCAGAGAGTGAGAACACGTGGGTTCGATCGAACGCCGTGCTGCCATAGTATTGCTTGGGAGCAATCACATTAGCCATCAACTGCGTTGTTGATGTGTTCGATTGCCCAGCGTTCGGCGCATCCTGCAAGGCGTGACTCCAGGTATAGGAAGACTTCCAGAACAGTCCCTTGTGGCTTTGCCGAATGGCAAAGATCACGCCGTTGTAATTGCTCGTAAGGCCATTGCGGTAGAACGTAATCTGACCCCAATCCTGGGTACGACGCTTCTGAAATCCGTTCGCGATCAGGTCACCAGGAAGCAGGTTGTAATCGCCGCCGTAATACAGGTCATAACCGCGGCTTCCCACGTAGGTGAGAGAGAAGACAGCCCGCCCCACGCTCTCCTGCTCGATACCAAGCGAGTAAACCATGACCTTCTGCGACTTCAGGTCACGGTCGTATCCATTCAAGCCCGAGGCGAACTTGGTTGTACAAGAGGGGTCGTAACAAATATTTCCCTTCGAATCGGCGCCATAGGTCACCACTGGCGGCAAATGGAAACCATACGGAGCGACGGGAGTTTGAAAATCTCCATAAGGAATCGGTTTAAGAAATGCCTGGTATTGCGGAGCGCTCGATGTCGATACGGATAACGAGATCCGGTTGGGCGGATTCGTTGGAAGATTCATCGAGACTTCACCAGGCTGCACGGAGTCAAGATAAAGACCGACCCCGCCACGCACCAGCAGCTTGCCATTGGGTGCCGGTGATCTTCCATTGATCGTCCACGAAGATGCCATTCCAACTAACCTGCGATCCGTATATCTGCGGCTGATATTTGCCGTCACCGCCGATTGAGAAGTAAGACGCATTCGTCGCCTGATCCTGCAGGAAGGTCAACTCGTTCGTGAATTGAGTGCTGAATGGACGGGCATAGCGATCCTGCCGCGAGTAGGAATCGCCGTGGAAATACTGGTATCCGAGTCGCAGGCTATGGGCGCCAAGATTCCAGCTCACCGTATCGCGAACATTCAGGGGATGCTCGCGCGTGCTGGTACCGTTTTGCGTCGTCTGAATATTCGATCCGGTATTAATGCGCGGTGTTGGTGGAACTGACTGCGAAATCGGATTCGCCGCCTCAATGGCCTGCCAGGTACGGGCAGCGCCGAAATGGGCCTCATTAACCAGACGCGATGAAAAGGCGCGAACATAGTTAATAGACCAGTACCAGGTCACGCTGGGCGATGCGGAATCGAAAAATGCCCGGTCCGAAAGAAATCCTGAGGTCTGGTTGAGATGGATATATTGCCCGTAGATGCGGTCTTTCCCGCCACGGAAAAGCTGATCCAGACGAATGTTCCATTGTGTGCCGTTATATGGGTTGGTCTGTGCCGACTGTCCGACATAACGTACTGGAGTACTGCAAGGGAGATTATTTGTCGCAGGTGTTTCACAGCCTGATGTTGCGGTGTGTGGAAATGCGGCGGAAGCCAGAACAGGAACACCGTTGTAAACCCTCGTGGGAGGCGCCATGGCGAGAGCCTTAGTCCCCATGGCGGTTGGGTAGGCCGTTTGCGCCCAATTCACCAGTTCTGGAGCCAGCCAGGTGTCGAGACCACCACCCGCGCCCGCTGAGCGAAGCAGTTGCACCGAGCCAAAGAAAAAAGTTCGATCCTTCCATAGAGGCCCGCCAAGCGCCGCGACAAAATTCTGACGATGGAAGTTGAAGTTCGAGGGAGAGAAGACCTTTGACGCGCTTAGAAAGCGTCCTGTGTATGTGAAGTCCAGGCTGCCGTGAAAGCTGTTCGCGCCGGACTTGGTCGTGAACGCTGTCTGGAGGGAAGAACTCTGTCCGTTTTCGACCGAATAACTCTGCGTCTGTAGGCTGACCTGATCGATCATGTCCGGGTTAGGCAGAATTGTTATATTGCCCCGGGTGGTCGTGCTCATTACTGGCAGGTCGTCGATGAGGTAGAGATTGGATGCGCCAGGCAGACCATTTGCGGTGATCGGAGAGGAAATAGAAGAATTCGACCCTGGCTGAAAGGTGCCGCTCCCAAATATCGACGAGCCATAACCAATCCCGTTACTTGGGTCGACAAAGCCACCCACCCCTGGTGCAAGCTGAACCAACATCGTGGTGTCGCGATTTGGAAGCGGCAGCAGACCGATATTCTCACTCGTCAAGGTGGCCTGTACCCGGGTTTCATCGGGATTGATGCCCTCGGAGGTAGCGGCGACATTCACCAGTGTGTCGGTTGCTCCGACCCGGAGCTCTACATTTACACCACGCACTTCATTGGCTCCAACCTGGACGTCGATCTGGCTCGTGGAAAAGCCCGGGGCACTGATCCGGAGTTGATACGAACCAGGAGCAATGGATGGAAAAAAGAAGCTTCCGGACGACGAGGTCGCTGTTTGGAGATCGCCCCCCGTAGACAGGTTATGAAGTACGACCGAGGCTGCTGGAACAATCGCGCCGGTCTGATCCGAGACCGTCCCTTGAACCGTCCCGCTGAATTGAGCGATTGCGATGCTGCTCCATAGCAATGCAAACAGACCAATGACCCGAAGATACCTGCTTCTCATCTTTCCCCCAAAGGCAGCCGGCAGAGTGGATGCAACCATGCCTGATCCGGCGCAACGCGAATCCTCGGGGCCAKGTTTCTGCTCCGTCAAGGGACTTAACGTAAGTGAACCGGCGTTTACGTTAATTCGCTTTTAGAGTCAGAGACATACCGCCACGTCACGAACTCTAGCCACCAACCGAATCGAAGAAACGTAATCCCAAACGGCAGAGCCCGCAGCGTGCATTCCGGCACGCGGAATAGCTACCTATTTACGTAAAGATGTGTTCTTAGACGGTTAAGTCACTTGAGYCTCGTCGGCATGCGGCACGACGATTCCCCGGTTCCCAGACCGGTGGCTCACGCGTTCTGAAACGGTTCACATGGCCGGGACGAGGCGTTGCGGCAAGCATGCCGCAGCAATGGATGCAAACGATCGTCGACTAACAGGCGGATGGAGGATACATGTTGGTAGCCATGACTCGTAAAGCTGTATCGGCAAGCAGCACCCCGCGATGGGTGCGGCTTGTTCTAGGTATTTTTCTTCTCGCAAGTGCACATGCGGCAATTGGCCAGGGTACATATACCGGCAAGATCGGAGTGGAAGTCTCAGAAAGGCCTACCGGCTTCCGTGATGCCTTCGTCCATCAGGGGCGGCTTTTTCTTACGACAGATGGTTCTGCGAAGGCCCCTTACGACGCCAACGGTTGGCCCACGACGGACGGACTTGCGGTGATCTTTGACCAGCGTCCCTACCTGGCATGGAATCCGCCCATGGATGATCCAGATGCCGTACAACCGGATTGCAGTGGAAAGTACCTGATGTCCTTCTATGGACAGGCGACGCTGTCTGCGGGACCAGACTCGCCCTATCTTACTTTCTCGAACCAGAGCTACGACCCTGTCAACAACTATTCCATGGTCTACGTGACGCTGCCGCCAGGACAACCCTCGCTGATGACGATCCTATTCACCAACAC
>NZ_JBFRCY010000629.1:0-2778 GCF_052113305.1 Terriglobus sp. YAF25 | reverse complement strand
CATGTCGACTCCGATCATCTTCGCTGTTCAATCTGTCATGAGTTACCTTGCATGGCTGCTTTGCTTCAATACCTACATCCTACCGAAGCTCAAATTGATGGACCGCACCGTTGCACAACGCGCAATTGCTACGTTGCACAGCTTTCGCTTCATCGGGCTCGCTGTGATGATTCCCGGAGTCGTCGGCGCTAACCTGCCTCTGAGCTTGGCTTCGGTCGCCGGCTATTGGGATCTCGTTAGCGGAGTCTTAGCCATCCTTGTGTTGGTTACCGCAGGAATTCGTCCGCTCTTTTGGTTTTTCGTCGTCACCTTCAATCTGGTTGGAATACTTGACCTCATCCTCACCTACTACCACGCGGTCCGGGTCAATCTTCCTTCCATAGCAGGACAGATGGGGGCTGCGTACGCCATCCCAATTCTCTTCGTTCCCTTATTGACTATCACGCATGTCGCCGCACTTTATTTAATGCTGAGCCCACAACGTAAGATGGCTCTCTCAGACGACGGCCTTATGATCGCCTCATAGAGTCGGCTTCCTGCGGCCAGCGCGTTTAGGCGCAGATTTGACTTAATAGATTATGAGCGTACTCTATTGTTATGCGGTACTCCCAAGAACACAAAGCGAAGAACCACGAGAATATCCTTTCGGTAGCTGCCCGTTCCTTCCGTGAGCACGGTGCGGATATCAGCGGCATTGGTACCGTCATGAAAAAGGTTGGCCTTACGAAGGGAGGCTTCTATAGGCATTTTGAGAGCAAAGACGATCTGTTCGTAGAGGCGGTGGCACGGGCATTGCAGGAAATGGGAAATGGCATGGTGGAAGCTGCCGAGTCAGCGCCAGAAGGGCAAGCTCTACGGGCCATGATTGAACGTTATTTGAGTACACATCATGCGAATTCGCCGGGGACAGGTTGTGTCGTCTCCGCCTTAGGGCCCGAGCTCGCACGAAAGCCATTGGCCGTACGAAGAAGGGTCGAGGCATCGTTAGATGCCTATCGAGAACGGTTGTTACCGTTCGTCTCGGGTTCCACGCGAGAAGAAAGACTCGCGAAATGCAGAGTTTTGTTCTCCAGTATGGCCGGAGTGATGATGATGGTTCGAATCACTTCGGATCGTCAGGTGCGCGAGCAGAGATTGAACGAAGCCAGGGCTTTCTTTATAAGGAGCTTCGCCGAATAATTTTTTTTGCCGACATAGAGTACGATCGTCTTCTTTGTCGTTCTACATATCTCCACTGAATTGAAAGGTAAAACGGATGAAACGTATAGTCACTATTCTCACTATTCTTCTCGGAGTGCTGACGACAGCCTCCCTGGCGCAATCGCAGTCAATGACTCCTGCTAGTCTGCCGAGCATAGCCGTTCCTACCACTACCGCTATTCTCGTGATCGAGTCCCCCAAACAGGGCGTCACCTTCCAGCAGGTAATGGCTGTCCTGCCTTTAGAGGTCCGGGCGACCCTCAAACTTTATCTCGATGGGAAGATCCGGGAGTGGTATTCGCGTGGGGATGGCAAAGGAGTCGTCTTCCTGGTCGATGCGAAGAGCGCAGATGAGGCACGGGAAATTATGGAAACACTGCCATTTGCCAAACAAAAGCTTATGGATAGCGAGTACATTCCTGTCGGGCCCCTGATGCCACTGAGAGCTCTGATGAGTCCGAGCGCCCAGCAACAACCTCCTGCGGCCCAGTAGCAGTGCAACGGCAAACGATATAGGAGCTGATCATGATTGCATCAAACAGTTTTCTCCGCGGTGGTGATGGCCTGTTGCACAGCGGCGTCTCTGCCACGATTGCAGCCGCTATCAACTCCGTTCTCGCCGGAGCAGACAGAAGAGATCGTCTTAAAACACCAGGGAAGGGAAAGAGGCGTTACATGAAAGTGGTTGTGTTCGCAGCGCTATTTTTCTTCTCAATATGCACTCGGGCGGCATTTGCGGGCGAGATTAAGCCCTACAATGCCGCTGATTTCAACAAGCTTGCCGCCGAAGGTAAACCTATACTTCTCGATATTCGAGCTGATTGGTGTCCGACTTGCGCTGCACAGGCGCCTGTGATCCGGGACTTGATGGCGCAAAGCAGGTACAAGGACCTGACGATCTTCACGATTAACTTCGACACCGACACGGCGCTCCTGCTTGCCTACCATGTGGCGGTTCAGAGCACGTTGATCGTCTTGAAAGGAAAGCAGGAGGCCGGCCGGTCGGTCGGTGATACAAGCAGGCAAGGCATCGAGCGTCTGCTAAACACGGTGATTCATTGATACGAATTTAACCCGTGAACTTATTCGCTATGAAGCAAACAAAGACGTTCGTTCGACGAGTGTCACTTCTGGGCGCAGTTGTGATGCTTCTTATTCTCTATCTCCTCGTCATTTGTTATCCGCAGCCGTTTTTTCCATACTCTGTTGGCGAGGACAACATTCGCCTGTATTCAACTGTCCCGATACCGCCCAACGCGGGATTCCTTCTGAAAGAAGTGCAAACACGACTTGCAGCATCGCCTGCCTACGACCGCAGCGTTGAACAACGCATCTTTATCTGCGGAAGCGCGGCAGAATTTGCGTTCTTTACGAACTTTGCCGTCAAATCGAGCGGACTTACTTACGTTTACCTCAATCGCAACATCTTCCTGCGGCCGTCCGACATTAGCCAGAACCGCTTGACCAATTATTCAGGGCGCAAGGTGATGGATGATCGGACTCTGGTCTACTACATGTCTCATGAGGTCACACATAGCCTGACCATTTCCTATATCGACGTTCGGAGCTATCACGGCC
>NZ_JBFRCY010000628.1:0-2787 GCF_052113305.1 Terriglobus sp. YAF25 | reverse complement strand
CCGTAAGAGCAGAAAGAACGACAGCGAGCGCAAATTCTGAGAGACGGGATAAACGCATCGGGAGAACTCCATCGTGGCATTGTGATATCTGTGTGCAGTACAGACACCGGTACCGGGATATCAGGATGAGTTCAGCGGGGCGTTTCAGAAGATATGAACAAGCAATCACTCATCCAGCCGTTAGTGGCTGGAACAACAACGTCTGCGTGAGACGGAGAGCGACATGGGCAAGGTATAGCAAAGCGTCGAAAAGATGTCAAATATAGAGGGCGCGGGCGCGACCAACTTCGAACCGTGATCGCAGCGCTCAGGGTCAATCTGCAGTTCCGCGCCGAGGCTCTCAACGCGTTCAATACGCCCCAATTCGCAAGGCCCAATACCACGCTGACCTTCAGCAAAACGGATCTTGCTTCGGGCACCCATACTTCTACGCCTTCATCTACCAATACCTCTACTGGTTCAATTACGGTGGCAGTTGGGATTCTCGCGCATCATTCAGCTCGGCGGGCGCCTGAGCTTTTGAAGACGCCAGCGGCTCAGCATAAAAGCTCAGGGCGCGATTCGTACTAGGTCGGCCCTGACCTTAATTTCGAAAGTCACAGTGCTGTCAGTGCTGGATATCCAGGATGGCGCGATGCGCCTGTTTCAGGATGGTTCGTGCATGGCGGCGCAATCGGATTCCGCTGGACGTAAGTTTGACGTGACGCTGATTGCGGTCGAAGAGGCGAACGTCAAGCGCGGTTTCCAGTGATTTGATCTGGAATGAGAGCGTAGGTTGAGGGATCTGCAGTTCGCGAGCGGCGCGATTGAAATTGAGGTGTTCAGCAAGAACGAGAAAGTACTGGAGCTGTCGTACGCGAAAATCCATTCTTGGCCTCTGGAAAGTTACATCTGCCGGGGTGCTTTGCTTCAGTCCGGATCGGGAGTTGCGTCGCCCTATAGCCGGTACCTCTCTTCACGCGGCGAGGTATGAACGGGCATCAACAGATGCGGTCAAATAGAGCGGCGTGAAACGAATAGGAAGAGGAGAGAGATCAGCCGCAACAGGCAGCAGTCCAGAAGTGCGCAGCCCCGAGGCGCTTCAATAGCGAAGGCATCATGCATTCGGACTGCTGTATGGGTTGCATTGGATGAGATTATGATCGGGGTCCAGATGCAAGTCAAGCGAGAAAGCTCTCATGGAGCGACGCGAAGGCAATAACCAAGTGAAGTTGTAAAGCGTTGGATCAAGGTTCCTGTTCTGTAGTTCCCTCGAAATTTCGCAGAACGGCACGCAGCAGGCCTGCCAGCTTTGTGCGATCGCTGGAAGACAAGGAGCGCAGCATCGTCTGCTCTACTTCCATGTGATGGGCAATGGCTTTGTCTATCAGTTTGCGCCCATCTTCCGTGAGACACACGAATACTCCACGTCGGTCGCCGGGGTCTGGGGACCTTTTCACCAGGCCTGCTGTTTCAAGGCGGTCGATTCGGTTGGTCATTGCGCCTGATGTCAGCATCAGGGAGCTATAGAGCTGCGTAGGCGTAAGCCGATAAGGCTTTCCCGATCGGCGGAGGGTGGCCAGAACATCGAACCCCCAGCGCTCCAGATCAAACTGCGCACAGGCCGCTTTCATCTGTTCATCAATGAGCCGCTCGGCGCGCGAGATACGGCCGATGATTCCCATTGGCGTGGTATCCAGATCAGGGCGCTCGCGCTTCCATTGCTGAAGGATCGTGTCGACATGGTCCTTGCCCGAATTTCGCGTTATGTGCATGGCCCTTTCATGGTATACGCCTCGTCAGTACTATCAATATTTTCCGGGAAAATAACTCGATGTGAAGTATCTTAATGTAAAGATAGATCTGGAGCCGCATTTTTATATGGATGCATGAAAGGTAGGCGAGAGAACCAAAATGAACCGCCGGCAATTTTCCCTTCGACTCTGCGGTCTTGCCGCGTCTGGCGTGTCGCCGTTGACCACCATTGCAATCCGCGGTTTAACCTCGGATCGGATATCGATCTCGCACTCCGAGTCCGCCAGAGAGGAAATTATGTATACTCCTTTTGCTTTTGTCGATGTCTTTGCCGAACAGCCCTTGACCGGCAATCCGTTAGCCATCATCCCGAATGCTGGCGCCCTTGATGAAGCTTCCATGAGGCGAATCGCCGGTGAACTGAATCAGGCGGAGACGACATTCATCATGCCCTCACAGAACAAGTCTGCCGATTGGCGGTTGCGGTCCTTTACGGCTGTGGGACATGAGGTCTTCGGAGCCGGTCATAATTCTTTGGGCGCGTGGTGGTGGCTCGCGGAGACCGGGGTTCTTTCGTTGAAGGAGGGCAAGAATCATTTCGTCCAGGAGATCGGGGGACATCTGCTTCCGGTTGAAGTCCGGCGAGAAGGGACGCGTCTCGAGTCAGTAGTACTGACCCAGTCGCCACCAGAATTTGGAAATATCTGCAAGGACATCGGCGCACTGGCCGATGCTCTGGGCCTGACACCGGATGCCCTCTCCCATTCGTTACCGGCGCAGGTGGTTGCCACTGGAGCCGGACATCTGTTGGTGCCAGTGCGCGACCGGTCGTCTGTTACGCAAGCGCATCCGGATCGCCAAAAGCTGGCAAAGGTTCTTAAGGCTGTCGGCGGCGAAGGCTGCTATTTGTACTGCCTGGAGCCGGTCTCGCCGACCTCAACCGCGCACGCGAGATTTTTCAATCCGACCGTGGGAATCGTGGAGGATGCGGCGACTGGCACAGCTGCAGGCCCACTTGCGGCTTTCCTAGTGAGGCATGGCGTTGTGAAGAAT
>NZ_JBFRCY010000627.1:0-2792 GCF_052113305.1 Terriglobus sp. YAF25 | reverse complement strand
GCACAGACCATTACGGCTGATTGGTGTGTCTGCACGATGCCAATCCCGGTACTGGCGAAGACGAAGAACAACTTCACTGCTGCGACACAGAACGCCTTCACCGGCATCCCCATGACAACCAACTACAAGATCGCCTGGGAGTCTCCGCGTTTCTGGGAGAAGGAAAACCGCATCTACGGCGGCATCAGCTTCCCTCGCCAGACCGTCGACCTGGTGTGGTATCCCTCCGACAAGCTCTTCTCGAAGACCGGCATCATCATCGGTGGCTTCAACGCCGAACGCGACGATGTCACGCGCCAGTTCACGCCGTTTGGTGCGCTCTCGCGGCAGGGCAAGCTCGATGCTTCCCGTGCTGCGGTGGAGAAGCTGCATCCGGGCAAGTCTTCCCTGCTTACAAAACCCATCTATGTGAGCTGGGAGAACATTCCGTATTCGCTTGGCTGCTTCGCTAACAATCATCTCGATGGGACTGAAGCTGCCTACAGCCAGCTCGATWAACCTGAAGGCCGCACGATCTTCGCGGGTGATTATCTGTCGCATCTGGTGGGATGGCAGGAGGGTGCGGCGCTCTCAGGGCATCGCGCGATTGAGAGGATTGCTGCGGGGATGAAGGGATAGGTTTTTTTGTTATCCGATAGGGCAGAGAAAGCAGGTCCTTCGCTTACTCTCAGGACCACAAAAAAAAAGACGGTTCGCGCGTAGCGCGAATACCCACGTCCCAGAAGCGGGACATGGGGCACCCGGTGTATGGGTTAGTCGCAGCCGGCGCCCAGGGCTTCCAAGGTCGGCTCTTCGGCGACTTCTTCGGTGACCGGCTTCATCTTGCCCTCGAAGAAGTCCTCGACGGCAATCATGACGTCTTCGCCCACCTTGGCCTCGTAGATCGCCCTGCGCAGTGAAGCTCCGCCGGCTACGCCGTGCGTGAACCAGCTTGCGAACTGCTTCATCTTGCCGATGGCATCGCGGCGGGCTGACTCTCGATCACGCTTGCGGCGCTTCTCTTCGTCGGTCTCAGCACGGCCAGGAGTTGCGAACTCAATCTCCGGATGCTCCTGCTCAATCTCTTCGAGCAGCATCTCGAAATAAGTCCGAATCATGCGGTAGCGGTCCATCTCGGTCGGCTGATCGTAGCGCCCAGTCGCGGTGTACTGTGCGATCTGACGGAAGAGCCACGGATTCGCCGGAGCGGCGCGGCCGATCATCACGGCGTCGCAGCCGGTCTCCGCCACCATGGCGGCAGCATCCTCCGGCGTGCGGATATCACCGTTGCCGATGACCGGAATCTTCACCGCGTCCTTGACCTGCGCGATCCACTCCCAGCGCGCCTGGCCGCTGTAGCCCTGCTCGCGCGTACGGGCGTGCAGCGCGACGGCGTTCAGCCCGCAGTCCTCGGCCATCTTCGCCAGCGGAACGCACACGATATTGGCGTCGTTCCACCCCATGCGGAACTTCACCGTAAATGGAATGGTGACGGCAGCCCGGACCGCCTGGAAGATCTCACCGATCAGCGGCAGATCGCGCAGCAGGCCGCTGCCACCGTTGCAGGAGGTGACGCGCTTGGCCGGGCAGCCCAGGTTGAGGTCGACGATATCGAAACCGGCGTCTTCCACGATGCGGGCAGACTCGGCCAGCGTGACCGGATTCGATCCGAAGAGCTGGGCCGAAATCGGGTGCTCGTCCTCGTAGTAGGTCAGGTAGCGCTTGCGCTTGGTCTCGCGCATGCGGGCCAGACCGTCAGCCGAGGTGAACTCGGTCATGATGAGACCACAGCCCGACTGCTGGTTCGTGACCGTCTGATTCACGTCGCCGGAGGAGTCCGGCGTAAACATGCTGGCGTTGCGGATGAAACGCCGGAAGACCGTGTCGGTTACCCCCGCCATGGGGGCAAGCACCGTTGCGGGAGCCACCCGAACCTTGCCGATGGAGAATTCGGCAGGAACGACGGCACCGTTGTCGGGCATGACATACTCGGTCGGGTTGTCCCAGTTCTTCTTCATGTGTATCTACAGAAAAGCCAAAGGCCCTCGCCGTAGCAAGGGCCTCGGCCTTGATGCGTTTGTATTTACTTGGCGGCCGCGCCAGACTTCTCGAACTTGCGGCGGAAGCGCTCTACGCGTCCAGCCGTGTCGATCAGCTTCTGCTTGCCAGTGAAGAAGGGGTGGCAGTTGGCGCAGATTTCGACCGTCAGGTCGCCCTTATGCGTCGAGCGGGTCACAAAAGTGTTTCCGCAGGCGCACTTTACGTTCATATCGGTGTAGTTGGGGTGAATTCCCTGCTTGGGCATTGAAAATAAATCCTTTTCGTGTGTTGCCGGGCTGTATTGCTATAAACCGGCTTGTTTTTGTCCAGCTCCCGGGGGCGGTTCGCTTGCTGCGGCAAAGATCACGCAACATCGATGTGCCTGTCGACTACGGGTGCTCTGTTAAGTATAACCCGGGTTAAACTGGGACTGCACCACGGGTGGTGCAGTGGTTCAGGATGATCCGAATCCGGGAACCCGGAAGTCCCTCAAAAGCAGGTCCTTCGCTTCACCACCCCGTTTGCTCAGGATGACAAGACATCGGAGTCGGAAGTTTTCCTAGATCGATGGGGGTTTTCCTAAGCCTTGCGGACAAGCATACTCATCTCATAGGTATGAGCGTCGTTTGCCCCATCTGCGAAGGAGCCGGTCTCCGCATCCTCACCCGGCCGGACGGGGAGCAGTACGCCACCGCTTGCGGTTGTCAGACGCAGCGTCGCGCTTTGGCGAATTTGGAACGCGCCCGTATCCCCCGCCGTTACGAGCACTGCAC
>NZ_JBFRCY010000626.1:0-3861 GCF_052113305.1 Terriglobus sp. YAF25 | reverse complement strand
GACCTGTGCCCGGCCCTGGGCCAATACACCCATTGCTTTGATGCCATGCATGCCGCCGCCGGAGGCGCGGATCTCCTTGGCGATAGCTCGGGCAATCGCGACATCCGGGTCATGCAGGTAGATGTTGTATGCGATCAGGAACTTACGCGCTCCGACGGCGGAAGCTCCGGCGGTTGCATGCAGCTCCGGCCCACCAATGTCTGGCCGGCGAGCCGCATCCTTGCGAACCGCGTCGCGCAGCCCTTCGAACTGGCCCCGCCGTACGTCCTCGAGGTTCACACGGTCGGGACGAGCCGCAGCAGCCTCGTAAAAATACACGGGAATCCCATACCGCAGCCAGATCTGCTGGCCGGCCTGACGGGCGAGCATGGCGCACTGCGGAAGGGCGTAGTTCGCCACCGGAACAAACGGAATTACGTCGGCGGCGCCGATACGTGGATGGACGCCTTCCTGGCGAGTCAGGTCAATCAGTTCCGCTGCCTTCCCTGCCGCACGGATGGCTGCCTCCGCCACCGCCTCGGGGGCTCCGGCGATGGTTACCACGGAACGGTTATGGTCGTTGTCCAGCGAATAGTCCAGCAGGCTCACGCCTTCCACCTTCATGGCGGACACAATGGCGCGTACCTTCTCCGGGCTTACACCCTCTGAGAAGTTCGGAACGCATTCAATGATGGGACTCCCTACTTCCACCATGTGTATCCCACGTTGAACTGCAGCGTCACATTCACTCCAGGATTCCGGTCGCCCATCGACGCATTGGAGATATGGACCGCATTGGCGCCAAAATCGATAGAACGCCTCGGCTTCACAAAATAATGCATGCCCACGCCTGCCTGGGGCGTGAAATTCCAAACCGAAGTCTCAGAGTTCGGTCCTGCATTCGCCAGGTTGATGACCGTTGCGGAACCATACGGAGGATACTTATGGTTCGTCCAGATCAGGCCGCCTGCGCCCTGCACCCAGGGCATAACTCTACGGTGGCTGGTCAGATTCCAGCGCAGAATGACTGGCGCCTAAGCCTCCCTGAACCAGAGGACCATACTCCCAGCCTGGATGACTGGCAACTTCACGTACGGGAGACTGTATGGTGGTCTGTGCCACCGCCGGCATCGCCAGAGCGGCACTCATCAACGAACTCACGATCCATTTCTTCACTTACGCTTTCCTCTCCGTACAGAAGAAAGCCGCCGAATCTGCCGGCGGCTCTCCACTCATATTCCTGCAGTGTGAATCAGCCGGCCACCTCGGCCATTTCCATATCGAAGTTGGAGTACACATTCTGTGTGTCGTCCAGATCTTCGAGTGTCTCCAGCAGACGATTCATCGCAGCCGCCTGCGGACCTTCGAGTTTCTGATAGGTCGAAGGAATCATCGTTACCTCAGCAACCTCGGGAGTGATCCCGGCGCCCTTCACCGCCGTCAAAACGGCTTCGAAGTCTTTCGGAGCGGTCAGCACTTCCCAGCTATCGCCGTCACCAGAGAGATCATCCGCTCCAGCATCGAGAACGATCTCGGTCAGCTTGTCCTCGCCCACCGCATCCTTCGCCACCACGATCAGACCCTTCTTCGAGAACATGTAGCCTACCGAGCCAGACTCGCCCAGGTTGCCGTTGTTCTTGGAGAAGGCGTGACGAATTTCGCTCACGGCGCGGTTGCGGTTATCGGTCAGCACTTCGACGATGACCGCGACGCCACCGGGGCCATAGCCCTCAAAGGTGATCTCTTCATAGGTCGCGCCTTCGAGCTCGCCCGTGCCGCGCTGGATGGCACGCTTGATGTTATCCGCCGGCATATTCTCAGCCTTAGCCGCGGCAACTGCTGTCCGCAGCCGAGGATTGCCGTCAATATCACCGCCGCCCTGTTTCGCAGCGATCTGGATTTCCTTGATCAGGCGTGTAAAGATCTTGCCGCGCTTGGCATCCAGAGCGCCCTTCTTATGCTTGATTGTTGCCCATTTTGAGTGGCCGGACATTGCGGTTCCCTACCAGTTCCGTGTGAGATCTTTGCCTTCAGGCACCTGTCGATTTTACCACTTGAGGCCCCGTTCCTCCGCGATCCGCAACGCTACACGGCTGGTTCAGCGAGAAGGTTTTCCAGATTCAATGGCCGCGTATACATCTGTAACTCGCCGGATTCAGTCCTTGGCCACCGTTCCTGTGGACGATCCCAGTAGAGTTCCACCCCGTTCTGATCCGGATCACGCAGATAAAGCGCCTCGGAGACACCGTGATCGGCAACGCCCTCCAGCGGGATCTTCGCTGCAATCAACCTGCGCAAAGCATCTGCCAGATGCGCACGCGTCGGATACAGGATTGCCGTGTGATATAGCCCCGTCGTTCCAGATGCGGGCGGTTTTCCTCCACGGCTCTCCCACGTATTCAGTCCGATGTGATGGTGGTACCCGCCGGCCGATAGAAATGCCGCCTGATCCCCCAGACGGGCGGTGATCTCAAAACCGAGCACTCCGTGATAAAACGCGAGTGCCCGATCAAGATCGGATACCTTCAGATGCACATGCCCGATGCGGGCTCCTGCAGTGATCGCTGAAGTCTGTGGCATACGGTCTTTGATGACCCTGCGGCTAACTACGGTTCATAATCGTCCGCTCGTAGACCTTGACATACTCCTTCGCCGGCCCATCCCAACTGAAGTCCTGCCGCATTCCACGCTGCATCATCGCAGTCCACATTGGCTTGTCCTGGAAGGCCTTGAGCGCACGCTTGATGGCATCAAGCATCGCCCAGGCGGAGTATCCCGAGAACTTAAAGCCATTCCCGCTGCCATCCGTCTGCTCATCAATGGTGTCCTGCAGGCCTCCCGTCGCACGCACGACCGGGACGGTACCGTACTTCAGGGAATAGATCTGGTTCAGGCCACAGGGCTCATACCGGGAAGGCATCAGGAAGATATCCGCGCCCGCCTCAATCTTGTGCGCCAGCACGTTGTTGTAAGCAACACGTACCCGCATCTTCTGCGGATAGCGCTCCGCAAGCTCGGTTAACAGATGTTCGTAATAGGCCTCCCCCGTACCCAGAGCTACGAGAGCGACATTCTCTTTCATCAGATCTTCCGCAGCCTGAGCGATGAAATCGAAACCCTTCTGCGTTGCAAAGCGCGACACGATCCCGATGACAGCGGTGTCGTCATGCACGCCATCGAAACCGAAGGCGTGCAGCAGGTCGCGACGGCACTCTTTCTTCCCTGCCAGATCCTCGGGCGTATAGTGGTCGGCGATCAGAGGATCGGTTGCAGGATCCCACTGCTCATAATCGACGCCGTTCAGAATTCCCACCAGATCACCGGAGCGGCGTCTCAAGGTGTCTTCCAGGCCGCTTCCGAATTCGGCCGTTTGAATCTCCTGGGCATACGTCGGACTCACAGTAGTAATGGCGTCAGCGTAGACGATACCGCCTTTCAGGAAGTTCAGATTGTCGTACTGCTCCAGTTTGTCCATGGTGAACATGTCCCACGGAAGCAGCAGGTGCGACGTTGTCTGCGGCGGGAACCAGCCCTGATAGCCGGCGTTGTGGATGGTAAGAACAGTCGGCACCTTGCGGAAGACGGGATCGAAGAAATAGGTCGAACGCAAATAGACAGTGATCATCGCGGCCTGCCAGTCATGCACATGGAAGATGTCAGGCACGCCGAGGATCTTTGTTGCTTCGATCACTGCACGGCTGAAGAGCCCAAAGCGTTCTGCATTGTCCGGATAGTCGCCGCTCGGGGTTGCATAGAAGCTCTCGCGGTCGAACAACTCCGGGCAGTCAATAAAGTAATACAGCACGCCTTCCGTCTTGCCACCGTCGAGTCCGGGCAGTCAATAAAGTAATACAGCACGCCTTCCGTCTTGCCACCGTCGAG